>DASZPI010000683.1:0-2672 GCA_035550355.1 Pirellulales bacterium | reverse complement strand
CCCAATGCGAACCTCGAGACGATGTTCGAGCTGCCGCGCTACGTGATCAAGTCGGGTGAAGTGCTCGTCGAGCAAGGCGAGATCCGCGCAACGCCGACCGGCGGCACGCTGCACGTGACACCCGAGTACGATCGCGATGTTGAAACCGACATCGCCGAATGGTTCAACAAGTATTACACCATCGGGTTCGCCAATTATCCGGTTCAATGACATGACATCGGTCGCATTCATTCCCTCTCCCACCGGCAGAGGGTGGTCGCCGCCGCCGCGACCGGGCAAGCGAAATGTGGAACTCGTCGTCCATGCCGCTTCGCCCTCAACCGGCCGTCGGCCACCTTCTCCCGAAGGCAGAACGGAGCGCGCGACGCCAATTCTTACGAGCATTGCCTCATGCCCAAACGTCGTTTAGCCATTGGACTCGGTGCTGCGATTGCTGCCGGCGCCGCCGTGTTTGCAGTCGATCGCGTGGTGACACGTCCTGAAGGCGAAGTCGCGCACTACGTCGGTCGCCAGAGCTGCATCGAGTGCCATCAGCCGCAGGTGAAAGGCTGGACCGGCAGCGACCATGATCTGGCCATGGACCTGGCCACGCCCGACAAAGTGCTCGGCGACTTCGACGACCAGGAGTTCACGCATTTCGGCATCACCTCGAAATTCGAGCGCGAAGGGGACAAGTTCTTCGTCACCACCGAGAACGGCGACGGCGAGCTCGAGAAGTTCGCGGTCAAGTACACGTTCGGCGTTCGGCCGCTGCAACAGTACATGGTCGAATTCCCCGACGGCCGCGTGCAGGTGTTGTCGATCGCTTGGGACACCGAGCGGAAGCGCTGGTTCGACCTGCATCCCGACGAGCGGATCAAGCCCGACGACGAGTTGTTCTGGACCAAGCCGAATGCGAACTGGAACTTCATGTGCGCCGAGTGCCACTCGACCGATCTGCACAAGAATTACGACATCGCGACCGACACGTACCACACCACGTTCAACGAAATCGATGTAAGCTGCGAGGCCTGCCATGGTCCGGCCAGCATGCATGTCGAAATGGCGCGTTCGCTGCTGCCGTGGTGGGATCGGCGCTACGGCTACGGCCTGGCGCGGCTAAAGCAGACGGCCAACAAGGCCGAGATCGACGCCTGCGCGCGCTGCCATTCACGGCGGCGGATCGTGCATGGCGACTATCGACCGGGGGCGAATTTCCTCGACTTCTACCAGCCGGAGTTGATCGAGGAGCCGTTGTACACGGCCGACGGCCAGATTCGCGACGAGGTGTACGAGTATGGCTCGTTCCACGAGAGCCGCATGTTCCGCGAGAACGTACGCTGCAGCGACTGCCACGACTCGCATTCGCTGAAGCTGCGATTGACCGGCAACGCGCTGTGCCTGCGTTGCCACACGCTCGCGAAGGGGAACTACGATTCGCCGGCACATCATCACCACCAAATCGGCAGCAAGGGCGCCCAATGCGTCGAGTGTCACATGCCCGAGCGGACGTACATGGTGGTCGATCCGCGCCGCGACCACAGTCTGCGTGTGCCGCGGCCTGACCTGACCGTGAAGATCGGCACGCCCAACGCCTGCCAGGCATGCCACACCAAGGAGCACGAGACCGCCGAGTGGGCCGCCGCAAAGGTGGTCGAATGGTACGGTTCGACCCGCAAGCAAGATCCGCACTTCGGCGAGGCGTTCGCGCTGGTCGAAGGGCCGTCGGCAAGGCCTTCGACCAAGGCCGAGCAAATGCTGCGCGAGATCGCCCACGGCAAGCCGAGCGCCGACAAGGCGAAGCAGGTGAGCGGCATCGTGCGCGCAACCGCGGTGGCGTTGCTGAGCCGCATCGGTTCGGCGAGCCAGGCGTTGCTTGCGGAGTCGCTCAAAGATCACGATGCGCTCGTACGCACGGCCGCCGTGCAGTCGTTCGATACCGGCATGCAACTGGACGAAGCACAGCAGCGCGAGTTGCGCAAGCTGGTCGTGCCGCTGCTCGACGATCCGGTGCGGCTGGTGCGAACCGAAGCGGCCAAGGTGCTCACGCGTGTGCCGATTAGTCAACTGTCGAAGGCCGAGCACGAGCGCTTCGATGCCGTGATGGCCGAACTGCGCGAAGGGCTGGAAGCGACGAACGACGATGCGGGCCCGCACATGATTTTGGGCATGATCGATTTTCGGCAAGGACGGATCGATGCCGCGCGGAAGCAATACGAGCTGGCCATCAAGCTGCATCGCAACCAGTTGCAAGCCGGACAAGCCCGCATGCAATTGGCCGTGATCGAGCACGATGCCGGGAACAACGCGGCGGCCGAGAAACTGTACCGCGAGGTGATCGCCCTGGAGCCGCGTTTCGACCAGGCGCACTACGAACTGGGCCTACTGCTGGCAGAGGATCAAAAGCGACTTCCGGAAGCCGCCAAGCAGTTGGGCGAAGCGACAAAGCTTGCTCCGCTGAACGCGCGGGCATTTTACAACTACGGCATCGCGCTGCAACAGCTCGGCGACCCCGTTAAGGCCGAGGACGCGCTGTACAAGGCGTATCAACTCGAACCGACCTCGACCGAGTATCTGTACGCATTGGCAATTCTGTACGCCCAAACGCAGGACTGGAAGAACGCGCTCGCGTGCGCCGAGAAGTTGGTGGCGATGGACCGTCAGTACGAACGCTTCTACCGGCAGCTCATGCA
>DASZPI010000682.1:0-3154 GCA_035550355.1 Pirellulales bacterium | reverse complement strand
ATCCGGCAACTCATTCATCAGCCTGCCAGCGCACCCGAGGTGATGCTGCAACAAGCAATCGCGCTGGCCAAGCACGACCGGCGTTCGTCGGTCGAGCACTTGGTGCGGATCGCCGAGGAGTGCGGCGACGACCCTCTGTTGCCGCACATCGTGTGGAACAATTTGCTGCCGTCACTGACCAACGGCGGCGACGCGTTCCTGGTAGCTTTGCGAAACGCCGGCGGTGCGAGAGCGCCCGCGCTCAAGCAGATCGTCGCACGCGCGCTCGACCCGATCCTCAGCAATCCGGGGTTCTCGTCCGACTTATTGGCAAGCTTTCTGCTGACACTCGTCAACGATGCCGAGTCAAATCAGGCGCTGATTCACAACTGCCTGGTGGTGATCGCTCAGAAGCTGCAAACCGGCGAGCTGTCGGACAACAAGCGGCGTGAACTGGCGCCGCATCTGGAACCGGTGCTGAGCCCGCTGATCGCGCAGCCCCAACACAGCGACCTACACCGCGAGGCGGTATTGCTGGCGACCAGCTTGGGGATGCCGCAAGCGTTCGAGCCGGCCCGAGAGTTGCTCGTTTCGCCGCAGGTCTCCGATGCGCTGCGTTTGCAGGCGCTCGCGGCGTTGATCGTCGCCGACGACGCGGACGTGCTCGCCGCGGTGCGGCCGATCTTGCGCGATGCAAAAGCGTCGGCGGCGCTGCGTCGCGGAGTGATCGATGCGCTCGGCCGAATGGAAACCGATCAGATCGCAGGCATGTTGCTCGACGTGTACGCTGAGCTGCCCGCCGAATTGCGACCGCAAGCGATCGAGCTGCTCACGCAACGGCCGGCCTGGGCCGAGGAACTCGTCGCGGCGATCGTCGGCAAACGCATTGCGCCTGCCGACGTGAACACCAACCAAGTGCTGCGGCTGTCGTCGAGCAAGAACGCCGCGCTGACGCAGCAGGTCGCTGCGATCTGGGGCGCCGTACGCACCGAGCGCAATCCTGATCGAGAAAAAGTCATTGCCCAGATGCGCGACACGCTGCGCACCCACTCGGGCGATCCGTACAAAGGACAAGCGCTGTTCGGAAAGTTATGCGGCCAATGCCACAAGATCTACGGCCAGGGGCAGGAGGTTGGCCCCGATATTACCGCCAACGGACGCGCGAGCTTCGAGCAGTTGCTGTCGAACGTGTTCGACCCCAGCCTGGTGATCGGCAACGCGTACCAGGCGCGGATTGTGGTGACGACCGATGGCCGCACGCTGACTGGGCTGTTGGCCGAAGAGAGTCCGCAGCGCGTGGTGCTGAAAGTGCAGGGGGGCAAGCTCGAAACGATCCCGCGCTCGCAGATCGAAGAGATCGCGGTCAGTAAGTTGTCGCTGATGCCCGAAGGAGTCGAGAAGCAGTATCAGCCTGAAGAGATCATCAACCTGTTCGCCTTCCTCACGCTCAGCAAGCCGCCCAGCGACCCGAGCGCGCGGCTCATTCCCGGCACTGCCGAAGGAATGCAACCGGCGACGAACGCAGACCAAGGCAAATAAACGAACATCCATTCCATCTGGAGAAATTGCTATGCGTGCTTTCATGTTTTGTGTGTCCTGGGTGCTTTGCGCTTCGGTACTGGTTGCTGCCGACGCGCCGAAGAAAGCGCCGCCTCCGAAGCGGCCGCTGCCTGAAATGCCTGCTCCCACGTACCTGTGGCCCGAAGGAGCACCGGGCGCCAAGGGGAGCGACGAGGACGACAAGCCCGCGTTGTGGGTCTTTCTGCCCGAGGCCGCCAAGGCCAACGGCACGGCGGTGGTCGTGTGTCCCGGCGGCGGCTACGGTCACCTGGCCTACGGTCACGAGGGCAAGGATGTTGCCGAGTTGCTCAACGCTCAAGGGGTGGCGGTGTTCGTTCTGCGGTACCGCTTGGCGCCGAAGTACGGCCATCCCGCGCCGATGCTCGATGTGCAGCGGGCGTTGCGCACCGTACGCGCCGGCGCCGACAAATGGAAACTCGATCCCAAGCGGGTCGGCGTGATGGGCTTTTCGGCAGGCGGACATTTGGCATCGACCGCCGCGACGCACTTCGACGCCGGCAAGACCGACGCCTCGGACCCGATTGATCACGCGAGCTGCCGACCGGACTTCGCGGTGCTCTGCTATCCGGTGATTGCCTTCGGTACCGAGTACGCGCATGGCGGCTCGCAGAAGAATCTGCTCGGCGCCGAACCTGACCCGAAGCTGGTGGCATACTACGCCAACCATACGCAGGTGACGCCCGAAACGCCGCCGACCTTCTTGTTCCACACCAACGGCGACACGGGCGTAGTGCCCGAGAACAGCGTGCTGTTCTACCTGGCGTTGCGCAAGGCGAAAGTGCCGGCCGAAATGCACATCTACGAATTCGGCAAGCACGGCGTCGGGCTGGCCAAGGACGATCCGGTGCTTTCGACCTGGTCGGGGCGCTTGATCGATTGGATGCGCGGCCACGAGTTGATTGCAAAGCCGGGGCAATAGATTGCCCCCGGGTCCTTCTCCCTTTGGGAGAAGGTGCCCGCAGGGCGGATGAGGGTGAGGCGGCATGGACGCCGTGTTATGCGGCTCCCTCACCCGGCCGTCGCGACCGCCACCCTCTCCCAAAGGGAGAGGGGCTTAGCGCGCCGGCAGCGACTTGAGAAAGGCGGCGATTGCCGCGGCGTCGTCGTTCGTCATGCGGAACGGTGGCATCGGTGCGCGCGCAAATTCGCCGCCCGGCGAGCGTCCGGTGTGCAAAAAGTTGACGACGTCCTGTTCGGTCCAACCGCCAGGCAGGCCGGCGATGGTCGGCGCCTGGGGCGCCCAAGGCGCTGCCGCAAACGGCGAGGCGAGCGGAATCGCGGCGCCTTGCAGCAGGCGGCGATCATCGAGATTGCCCTGCGCGTCGCGCGGCGTGTGGCATTGGACGCACATCGCCACGTGCTCGACCAGGTAACGGCCGCGATCGACCGCTTCCGAACGATCGTCGCCTTTGCTCGGCCCTTTGGCCAGCGCCCAGTGCACGATCAACGTCGAGGCAACTCCGGCCAACACCACGAGCATAAAACGCTGCATACATCACCTCCTTCGCTCCGCACTCTAACGAGTATGCGCGAAGGCGGGAAGTAGGCGCGGCGCTGGATCACTTGAACTGATAGTTCGGGTTGGCCGTATCGA
>DASZPI010000681.1:0-5244 GCA_035550355.1 Pirellulales bacterium | reverse complement strand
GGTGTGGGGCTCTCTGAACAGCACCCAAAGAGCGAGCAAAGAGCGCTCGAATAAGGCCGCAACAATGCTCTAGTGCGATCACATCGGCACGGCATCGGCACAGGAACGATTGAGTGACGAATTACAAACGTGTCATCTGACACGTTGTCAGTTGACAACACAACATAACTCGTTACAATCGCCGACGTGTTGAAATAGTTGTGGCCCGCGAGTGCTGGTAACACTCCGGGCCACGTGGCAAACCCCTTGGATGAGAAGGAGTGTGCGATGAAATTCTACGGTAAGGCAGAGGCGGCCGCAAAGACGATCGTCGACGCGTTCAAGGCCGGCAATCTTCCGGCAGCACTGGCCCCGATCTTTATCGAGCGAAAAGACGATCGGCCGAGTACGTCCTGGAGCTGGGGAAACCAGCTCATCGCAGCCTTGCACGGTTGCACCGATGCCCGCGCCTTTGGCCAATGGTTCGACGTGAAACGAGCTGTGAAGAAAGGCGAGCATGCCCGTTGCATCATTCTGGCACCTTGTACGCGCAAGGAAAAGAGCAAGGGCGATGATGGGCAAGACACTGAGCGCTTGCACGTGTACGGATTCCGAGGGGTGCCAGTCTTTGACGTGTCGCAGACTGATGGAGAACCGTTGCCCCCGGCGGTTGATTCGGACACGGCCGCCTGGCTGGCGAAACTCCCCTGGCGCGAGGTTGCCGAGTCGTGGGGCCTATCGGTCGACGCGATCAACGGCCGTGCCGGAAAAGCGCTCGGCTGGTATCGCCATCGTGAGGCGATCGCGCTTGGCGTCAAGAATCTTGCCACGTGGGCCCATGAGCTAGTTCACGCCGCTGACGACCGGTTAGGCCAGTTGACTGAACGCGGCCAGCACTGGCGGAGTGAGACTGTCGCCGAGTTGGGCGGCGCCATTCTGTTGTGCATCCTGGGCAACGAGTTAGAGGCCGATCTTGGCGGCTGCTGGCGATATGTGAGCGCCTACGCCAAGGATGCGGAGCTAGAACCGATCACGGCCTGCACGCGCGTGCTCAAGCGCACGTGCGATGCCGTAGCGTTGATCTTGGACACGGCCGAGCAATTGGCCGCAATTACGCTCGACGGGGTGACACCAGAGGAACACGCGGCCGCGGCTGAACGCGTGCAATTCCTGGCGTAACACGGTCGCCCGAACGCGCTGCCGAGGGCTGGCAGCGCGCTGGGCGTTCGTGTCACGTTTCACCCTTGGATGAGAAGGAGTGTGCGATGGTAGTCCATTCGTCCGCGACTACAGCCGCCAGCCTTCGGGCCCCTGTTGGCGTCAAGTGCTTCGAGGACATGCTGCCGAGAATTCGGCGGCGCGCAGCGTACGCTTTCCGCTACGAGTTCAACCGCGACGACTTCGACGATCGGGTTGCGGAGACCATCGCGATCGCGTTCAAGTTCTACAGTCGCCTGATCACGACGGGGCGAGCCAGCCGAGTCTACATCTGCCCGCTGATCGACTTCTCGATACGCGAAGTCTTGAAGGGCCGGCGTGCGGCCAGTTCCAACAAGACGCGACGAAACGACGATGTTAATTGGCGCGCTGTGCGCCACAGCTTGAACGATGAAACGTTTGTGTCGCACCTTGTCGGTTATCGAGGTCGCATCCCTGACCGCGTGGCACTCAAAATCGATTTCAACGAGTGGGTGAAGACACTGTCGCCGCGCGACCGTCGGTTCGTCGAGTTGTTGGCTACAGGAGACACGCTAGCTGAGGCCGGCGCGAAGGTAGGGATTGTCGAGACATCGGCCAGGAATCTGCGGCGCGAGTTGTGCCGCGAATGGCAACACTTCGGCAGGAACTTTCGCCGCGATCGTCGCATGCTCCGCCGAGTAAAGAGCCAGGCGTAAGCGTGCCACGCACCGCCACGCGCGCCGTGCGGGCAGCCGGCGTGCTGGCCGTTTGTGTTGCGTTTCACCCTTATTAGGAGCCAATTGCCATGAAACTCGAAACCCCCAAATGCCCGAAATGTGGCCAGCCCGCGACAAACATCATCGAAACCGTCGAGGGGTCGTGCGGCCTGACGATCGACAGTGACGGGACAGCCCATTACGACGGGCTCGGCATGAAACTCGATTGGGACACCGCGACTCCTTTCAGTCGCAGTCCGATCCCGCATTTCTGCGCCGACGGCAACACCGAGGTGACGCTTTACTGCGCGGCGTGTTGCCATTCCTGGGAGAGCGACACGGACGGCGAGCATGCTGACGACGCCCCGTGCGTTGAAGGGGGGGCCGTATGACGCTCTTTGAAACCTACAGGCCCCGGACTTGGTCCGACGTGGTAGGCCAGGACAAGATCGTTGCCCGAGTCCAATTGCTGGCCAAGCGCGGGCTGGCTGGCCGCGCCTACTGGCTGTCGGGCCAATCGGGAACTGGCAAGACGACGATTGCCCGGTTAATCGCGGCCGAGGTAGCTGACGATTGGAACGTCGAGGAATTGGACGCCACCGATTTGACCCCCGCAGCGTTGCGCGAGATTGAGCGCGGCATGCAAACCCGCGGCCTCGGCGAGCGATCCGGCCGAGCGTACCTCGTCAACGAAGCGCACGGCCTGCGCAAAGACACAATTCGTCAACTGCTGGTCGTCTTGGAGCGATTGCCGGCACACGCGGTCTTCGTTTTCACGACCACGACCGACGGCGAGGAAATGCTCTTTGAGGGCTGCGAGGACTCGCATCCCTTGCTGTCCCGGTGCGTCGTGCTGCCCCTGTCACGTCGCGACCTGGCCAAGCCCTTCGCCGAACGGGCCCGCACAATCGCCCAGGCCGAAGGGTTGGACGGTCGGCCAATTGCCGATTACGTGAAGCTGGCCCAGCAGCACCGGAACAACCTGCGGGCCATGCTCCAGGCGATCGAGGCCGGCGCCATGCTGGCCGAAGTGTAAAGGGTCAACTTGGCGCCGAAATTGTCGATCGCTTGCCGTTCGTTTTTGAATTTGCGACGCGTCGAAACTGCAAAGCCTGGACTAAAGATCACAACTGACAACCAGGGCCAAACCATGACAAGGCACATCGCGATTTACGTTCGTGTGAGTACACGACGTCAGGACACGAGAAGCCAGGAACCGGACCTTGAGCGCTGGGCCGCGGCATACGCGGACGGTTCGCCGGTCGTGTGGTACCAAGACAAGGCAACAGGCCGAACGATGGACCGGCCGGGCTGGAAACGCCTGGAAGCTGACATCAATGCGGGCCGCGTGCAAACTGTCGCCTGCTGGCGCCTCGATCGACTCGGCAGAACCGCCAGCGGGCTGACGGCACTTTTCGAGAGGCTATCCGCCCGCAAGGTAGGATTGGTAAGCGTACGCGACGGGTTGGACCTGGCGACGCCCGCGGGCCGCCTGGTCGCCAATATGCTGGCCAGCGTCGCGGCGTACGAGAACGAAGTGCGGGCCGAGCGGATCCTGGCGGGCCAAGCGGCCGCACGCGCCGCGGGCAAGACTTGGGGCGGATCGACGAAGGGGCGCCGGCTCAAAGTCACACCCGAGCAAGTAGCAACGATCCAGAGGCTTCGCGAAGACGATACTCCCGTCGCAGCGATCGCTCGAGCCACGGGCTTGAGCCGGCCGACGGTTTATGCCGTCCTGGCGTCCGCGGCGCCGCCCGCAACACCATCGCCAACGTAGTCAGCGCCACGGCCGTCACGACCACGGTCAACATCACGGCCACGGCCGTCACCATCATCACCACCACGAGCATCGACATGGCCAAGAAGAGCACCACCAAGCGCACGCCCAAGGGCATCGACGAGCAATTGCGGGAAGCGATTCTCAACAGCAGCCACAAACGGGCGGCCATTGCCCGCGAGACTGGAATCGCCGATGCGGTACTGAGCCGGTTCGTCACCGAAGACGAGTACGCGCGTCGAGATTTGCGGCTAGCGACGGCTGCGAAGATCGCAGCGTTCCTTGGACTTGAGCTCGCGCCGAAGAAGCGCGGCCGTTGAGCGCATTAACGTCGGTCGCTTCAGCAGGTTGCATTCGTCACGGCACTCACTCCGCGCACGACACGGTGCCTTGTGTCGAAGCAAACATCGCCCGTCAGAGCATCAAAGTGCGGCTAACTCTTTGGGATGACTGGCGTTAAATCGCGTTCACCCCAACGAAGTGTGTCGATTTGCGTCGAGCACCGTCGGCCACAAGCCGCAACGACGGTTGTTTTCTCGACGCCTTTTTCACTGATGTGCCGTCGGCGCAATCATCCCCATGTCCGCTAGCGCTTTTGAAAAAGTCGACCTATGTGCGGCATTTACCGGCGAATGAATCCCTCTCTCTCATCCCTCACCTGGGTTGATTTCGCGGCTAACGGCGACGCGCTGAAGCTGGACGACCAATTTGCAGTACAGGGTTGCTACTACAACTCTCCACCGGCACCCGAGCGAACCGGGACACGCGTGACTTTTTCAAATTCAATCATATACCACGCGCGCAGCACGTCCGGGGCAACCATCCCAAAACGATAGCTAGCGATTGCCAGCCGTTTTGGGTATTGGTCCCACTTCCTCGCCCGCGGGCCGGAGTGTGCAGGCTCCCGCGGGGTCATCGGCAAGTTTGGTCGCCCGAGCTTTGCCCCGCAGGGCCGACGGTACTCGAGCCGTTTAACCGTCACAGTCTGGGATGATTTGGGCAGTCCCATTATAGCACCGCCTCACGGACCGTCTAAGCGACTTAAATGCCATGATTATCGCCCGATGGGCCGGTTTACACTGGTCGCCTTTTTTGCTTTCTTGAGGGTGTCGGCTGATCCCCGACCACCAACCAGTCGGCTGACGGGCCCACCACTCCCGGGCCCGCGGCCGAGCTGGGCAGCACGGGAGTGACTTCTCATGGCCAGGGCCAAGCCAAAGGCCGCGTCGCCCGCGGACTTGCGGTTTGCCGCGTATTCGGAAGCCTATTGGAACCTCTTCGAGGAAGCGCTCATCGGCAAATGCTGGCTTGAACTGCCAGAGGCCGAGCACACACCCAAGAATTGGGTTGCGCACAAGAGAAAGGCCTTGGAGACCGTAACCGAGGCCAAGGCAAAGCGACGTGTGCCAGGCGTGGCTTCACCACAAGAGCTCGCGGCCGCGTGTAGGCGAGTTCTTTCCAAACTGCACACGATTGACGATTGGGAGGACTTCCTGGACAGGCGGACCGACGAAGAGCTAGCTGAATTCGCTTACGACACGCTGAGCCCCAAGGCGATCGTGCGCGCGATCTGGGCTCTGATGTCCACAATTG
>DASZPI010000680.1:0-2944 GCA_035550355.1 Pirellulales bacterium | reverse complement strand
CGACCCAAGGCTTGCGCGCACTCGAAAAAGACGGGATCGTTGAGCAATGTCAGCGCCTGCAGCGGCGAGTTCGAGCGCTCGCGGCGCGTACAAGCGACCGTCGAATCGGGCGCATCGAACGCGAGCAACATCGGATACGGCGTTGCCCGACGAAACACGATGTACATCCCGCGACGGTAAAGGTCGGGCCCTGTGCTGACTTTCCAGTCGGTGTTGCGACTAATGCTCGCCACATACTCGGGTTGCGGAGGGCGAATGCCCGGTCCGCCGATGCGTCGCTCCAGCAGGTTCGAGGCGCACAGCGCGGCATCGCGCACGGCTTCGGCCTCGAGCCGCAATCGTGATTGTCGCGCAAGCCACACGTTCAACGGATCGCGGCGCTCCAATTCTGGGCGTGTGGACGACGCTTGGCGATACGTCGCCGACGTGACGATCCGCCGGATCATGGCCTTATGGCTCCAGCCGCCATCCATAAACTCGCGGGCCAGCCAGTCGAGCAGCTCCGCATGCGATGGCGCCTCGCCGCCCGAGCCGAAGTTATCAACCGTGGCCACCAGTCCACGGCCAAACAAATGCTGCCAGATGCGATTGACCGTGACGCGTGGCGTGAGTGGGTTTTCGGGATCGACGAGCCAACGGGCGAAATCGAGCCGGTCGGCGTGCGGGCCGCGCGCCTCAAGCGGCGGCAAAATCGCCGGCGTGCCCGGTGCGACATCCTCTCCGCGGCTGCGATAGTCGCCTCGCAGATGCACGTACGACGTGCGCGGCGTCTTTCGCTTCGCGACCGTCATCGCCTTGGTCTTCGGCGCGGCGGGCTTTGCGGCTGAGTGCTTTGCGTAGTCCGAACAAAGTAGCTGCGCATCGTCACCGGCCGATTCGATTAAGGCTTCGATCGTCTTCTTCTGCTCGGCGGTCCGTTTTTTGGCATCGATCGCCAGCGCCACACGAAGCGGCTGGCTCTGCGAGCCAAATTGCTTGTCGAACTTCGCTGCGAATTCTTCGTCATCTTGGGTCCAGGCTGCGAACTTAGCGTCGTATCGCTCCATCTCGCCTGGCTGCGGGGCCGGCACATCGACGTCGTCAGCATCGTTGAAGAACGCGAACATTTCATAGAACTCGCGATGCGAGACGGGATCAAATTTATGCGAATGACACTCGGCACAACCCAGCGACAACCCCAGCCAGCCGACGCCGATCGTGCTCACGCGGTCGACCACTTCCTTGAGACGGTACTCTTCAAGGTCGACGCCTGCTTCCGTGTTGCGCATGGTGTTGCGCAGAAATCCCGTTGCGGTCCGCTGGGCGAGCGTCGCTTCGGGAAGCAGGTCGCCCGCCAGTTGCTCGATCGTAAACTGATCGAAGGGCATGTCGGCGTTCATCGCATCGATTACCCAGTCGCGGTACAGCCACGCGTAGCCGCGAAACCCGTCGCCTAAGTAGCCGTCGCTGTCGGCATAGTGCGCCAGGTCGAGCCAGTGGCGTCCCCATCGCTCGCCGAAGTGCGGCGAGGCGAGCAGGCGATCGACGAGCTGCTCGTAAGCATCGGGCGACTCATCGCGCACAAACTCCGCAATCTCCTGCGGTTGCGGCGGCAGGCCGATCAGGTCGAGTGACAAGCGACGCATGAGCGTCGTGCGATCCGCCTCGGGCGAAAATGCGATCTTCGCACGTTCGAGCCTGGCGAGGATGAACGCATCGATGGGATTGCGAACCCACGCCGGGTTCTGCACGACGGGTGGTCGGGTTTGCACCACTGGGCGGAATGACCAATGGTCGTCGAACTTTGCTCCCGCGCCGATCCAGCGAGTCAGTAGGTCGATTTCGTCTGGCCCCAGACGATGTCCGGTCGAAGTCGGCGGCATCCGCAGATCGGAATCGTCGCTGGTGATCCGTGCGATGACTTCGCTTGCCTCGGGGCTGCCCGGCACGACGGCGGTAGCGCCGCTTTCCAGCTCGGCCGTGGCGGCATCGGCGCGATCAAGCCGCAGGCCCGCTTCGCGACTTGCCTCATCGGGACCATGACAGGCGTAGCAGTGTTGGGACAAAATTGGGCGCACATCGCGCGAATAATCGACGGTTGATAATTCACCGCCGCACAGGCGCGCGCCAATGCCCAACACAACGATCGACGCCAACGAGGAAATGTTTCTCAACGCGTAACCGTGCGCCATGGCGAGGCGATCGACAACGAACTCGGGGGGGTGGGGAGGTCGCGGGGAAGTCGTGCCGGAGCATACGGCAAGACTCACTCGGGCCGGCAGGCGGATTGACGCTGAGCATTGTATCATAGGATTCGTCAGTAGTCAGCACAGCGACTACTGCGGCAACGAGAACGACTTGCGCCGGTTTTTGCCCCCCGATGCTCCTCGTCACGAAAAGAACTACGGCCATGCCCACCCGATGCTGCTTGATCTTCACGGCCCTTTGTCTCACGTTCGCTTCGCTCAACCATGCCGATGCCTCGCAGCCAGGCGAGCCGGTGTTGCTCGCGGGCGCCGCGACGAGCAACATTACACCGGCAATCGGTCCGAATTCGGCAGCTCGGTCTAGTAAGCCGCCCGCAACCCACGTGCACGATGAGTTGCACGCCCGCTGCCTCGTGCTCGACGACGGGCAGGCGAAGTTGGCCATCGTTGTCTGCGATCTACGGCACATTTCGGCCGAGGTCGCCGCGGCCGCCAAGCAGATCATCCAACAAGCTACCGGCATCCCGCCCCAATGCGTGGTCATCTCGGCCACCCACACGCACACCTCGACTGGCACCCGGCTGGAAGAACGTGAGGGTCAGCCGTATTTCGACTACGGTGCCTTCCTAACCCGGCGAATTGCCGACGGCGTGCTGCGTGCCGTGAATCAACTCGTGCCGGCACGTATCGCCTGGGGCATTGCCGAGGAACCGACGCAGGTCTTCAATCGCCGATGGTTCCTGATGGCCAGTCGCGGC
>DASZPI010000679.1:0-8049 GCA_035550355.1 Pirellulales bacterium | reverse complement strand
CTCCTTGTATCAGAATGGCCTTGTCGGTCTTCCCCGCGCGAGCGATGAGATGAAAGACCTCCTGCATCGCCGCCGATTGCCCAATCATGTTGCGCGGGCGCTCGTCGCGTTTGAGCATCTCCTTCAGCTGGCGATTCTCTTTTGAGAGCCGGCCGCGGTCGACCGCCTTTTCGACCAGCACTTCCAACTCGGCGAGTGAACATGGCTTGGTGAGATAGTCGTAAGCGCCGAGCTTCATGGCCTGGACGGCCGTTTCGATGCTTCCCTGGCCCGTAAGCAGGATTACTTCGCACTCGGGATGGCTCGCCTTGAGCTTGTCGAGCAGTTCGATCCCTGAAAGCCCCGGCATTACCATATCGATCACGGCGACCGCGAACTGGCGGCGCTCGGCCATGGCCAGTCCCTCGGCCGGATCTCCGGTGTCCTGCACCTGGTAGCCGCGCTGCTTGAACCGGCGCACCAACAGGGAACGAAATTCATCGTCATCATCGACCAGCAGCAGATCCACGGTAGTTGTCGACATCGTTACGTCCGAGCGGTTCTCAAGGATGGGTTCGAGAGCATGCCATCGCGGCCTGGGGTCAAGTCGCGGTTGACCGGCAGCGGCAAAAGCAACTCACATACCGCGCACGCGGGGTGAGCGGAACTGGACACACGTGTCCGAATCGCACAGTTCGAATCTATCGCACAGAACGGGTTTTTGCGAAGCGGCCTGATTTCGTTTACCTCCGATCGAATCGCGTAAACCTGGGGCTCACGGTGTGTGCAGCGCGCTGGGCACGCACACAAGTGTGACAAGTCTGCACACTTCGATGCGCGTCAGTGTGCGGGGCAGCGTTGCAATTAGGGCCACGTTACCCCCGAAGATTGCGAGCGTTTTGCAATTCCAGACGATCGATCCCCGACTCGGTACATCGGTTGCTTTTCTGTTCGAATTGTTGAGCAGTTGATCCGACGCCGAGCCGAAATGGAATCTAACCATGTCCGCCGACCTGACCACAAGCTACCTGGGCCTTACGTTACGGAATCCATTAGTCGTTTCGTCCTGCATGTTGACCGGTGAGCTCGACGTGCTGAAACGGCTCGAAGACCGCGGCGCCGCCGCCGCGGTGCTGCCTTCGCTATTCGAGGAACAGCTCGACGATGGCCTCGAACGACCAAACGTTCAGTATCCCTATGCCGAAGGAAGCAACGGCGAGACCCTGTCCTACTTCCGGGAACTTAAGGATTATAACCGCGGGCCCGATCGCTACCTGCGGCATCTCGAATCGGCAAAAAAGTCGGTTCGAATCCCGGTGATCGCCAGCTTGAACGGCACCCGCGACGGGGATTGGATTCACTTTGCCAAGCGAATGGAATCGGCCGGGGCCGACGCCATCGAATTGAACACGTACCGCGTGGTCGCCAATCTCGATGCCTGTTCTGAAAAAATCGAATCCGCACAGGTCGCTCTCGTGGCCGATATCTGCCGAAGCGTGTCGATCCCCGTGGCTGTAAAGTTGAGTCCGTATGTGACCGCCTTGCCGCATTTCGCCCGACAACTCGCCCAGGCAGGAGCCAGTGGTCTGGTGCTTTTCAATCGCTTCCTACAGCCCGACATCGATCTCGACACGCTTAGGGTAGCGCCCCACCTGGCGCTGAGCACCCCCGACGAATTGCGGTTGCCCCTGCGCTGGATCGCCCTGTTGTCGGGCCGAGTGCCCGTCTCGTTGGCGTTGACGACCGGTGTCGCATTCTACGACGGCGCGATCAAAGCGCTTTTGGCCGGAGCGGACGTAGTGATGATTGCCTCCGCACTGTATCGCAATGGTGTCGATTATCTACACACCATGCTGGCCGAAATGAACAAGTGGATCGAACACAGCGAGTTCCGCTCCGTGAGCGACTTGAAGGGTTACCTGAGCCAATGCCGTTGCCCGAACCCGGAGGTATTTGAACGCGCCAACTACGCGAAAGCGCTGATGGCCTACGCCACGGCAAGTAACGGGAATTTATCATGAACCATTCAATGCGACTTACGAAGGTCGTGTTTCCCACCGATTTTTCAGCATTGAGCAGAGACGCGCTTCCTTACGCTGTCTCCATGGCGCGGGACTTTGGTGCGAAATTGCTGTTGGTGCATGTGGAGGAACCGATCCCGTTGCTCGGCCCCACCGAGGCGACGTACGCGTTCATCGAGCCCGACCACGCCGCTTTGCGAAAACAGCTCGCCGACTTTCCTATTGGCGACACTTCGGTTGCGTGTGAGCGTCATCTGCTCCTCGGCGGCGCGGCCGACATGATCGTCGGATTTGCTGCGGCCGAGCAAGCAGACCTAATCGTGATGGCAACTCACGGCCGCTCGGGCCTATCTCATCTGCTCATGGGCAGCGTCGCCGAAGCGGTCGTTCGCCGCGCGCATTGCCCCGTGCTGACGCTCAAGTCCGCAGCGATGGCCCATTCTCCGGCCGCCGACTGACACTCGCAGTTCGATCGGGCGATGTTCGCAGTATCCACGACCTGGATATCGCGCGCGGGCGCAGCGGAGAGGATGCCGCACCCGCTGATCCGAGAAGCTCGATGTGCTCGTCGACAACTCAGTTGCCGAACGCTGGCGGTCGACTTACGCGCGGCCACATCTGCCCCGGGACGCACGAGCTTCATTCGGCCCGAGCCAGATCGAATTTACCTGCGATCGTCGTCGGGGCCTACAATAGGCTCGCATCACTGGAGTGCCAGCTCGCGTTGTCGGGGGATGGTCGCGTGAATCGCCGAGATTTTATGAAGGCTTCCGCCGTGGGCGGCAGTTCGTTTCTGGTAGTCGAGCCGTTGGCGGGCGCGGAACCGCAACCCTCAACGCATTCACCGCAACCGTCGTCGAACGCGGCGCCATATCTACCGCCCGCGCTGCCCGATCTCTCGCCTGCTCAGTGGATTTGGTATCCGTCGACGCGATGCCTGGCGAACACGTTCATCTTGTTTCGTCGGCCGCTGAAACTGATCGCAAAGCCGCGTCGCGCCACAGGATGGATCATTGCCGATAGTCGGTATCGACTGGAGGTGAACGGTCGGCGCATTCAGTGGGGACCTGCGCCCAGCGATCCGCGTTGGCCCGAGGTGGACCCGCTCAATCTCACCGAAGCACTTGTCGAGGGCGAAAACGTTCTTGGTGCCACGGTGTTGTATTACGGGCACGGCGACGGCACCTGGCCGATTGGCAAGCCAGGATTTTTATTTTGGCTCGAAATGGAATATCCCGATGGTCGCAATGAGATCGTGGTTTCGAACGCCGAATGGGAGTCGCATCTATGTCGGGCCTGGCGGCCTGGGCAGTATAAGCGATGGTTTCTGCGGTCGCTGCAAGAGGATTTTGATGCTCGCACTTACCCGTACGGTTGGGCGACCGCAGATTTTAACCCGAACGACGATTGGTTGAAGGCCATGCCGTTGGCCGGGTCGCCCAACAAGTCGTCGCTGGCCACGACCTTCAGCGATTACGCATTCGACGTGCGCGGCGGAGCAGCCGAAGCGCCGCTCCGCCCTCGAAGCGTCCCGCTATTAAGCGAATCGCGAGTGCCCGCAAAGCAACTCGCCGAATCTTGCTGGATTAAGTGGCTGCGTTCGCCGGAAGAATATTTCGAATGCGCACCGCCGAACAGCTTCGATGTCGAGCGAAGGCCTGCGTCAACGCCGATCGGCGCCGCCGCATGGCGTGTGGAAGGCGATCCCCAGTGCGGTGCGGCCCTCACGTTCGAATTCGCGGAGCAACTGGTCGGCTTTCCGTACTTTTCAATCGACGCGTCCGAAGGCACGATGGTCGAACTGCTCGTGCAGGAGGGCCACGAGATCGGTGGCGCCGCATTGCTCAATACCGGGCGAAACAGTTGGACACGCTTCACGTGTCGAGCGGGTCTGAATCACTTTGAATGCTTCGATTACGAGAGCCTGCGTTGGTTGCAGCTGCACATTCACCATCGCGATGGTCCGGTGACAATCTGCGATGTCGGCGTCCGACGGCGCGTCTATCCTTGGCCTCAGTTGCCACAAATTCACACCAACGAGCCCGCCTTGCAACGGCTATTCGATGCGTCGATCAACACGCTGAACAACTGTGCGCAGGACATAATCGTCGACGGCATGGGACGCGAGCGGCAGCAATATAGCGGCGACTGTGGCCATCAACTCACGTCGATCCGGCTCGCAATGGGTGAGACGCGCTCCCCGGCTCGCTTTCTCACCACGTACAGTCAGGGCCTGACGGTCGATGGCTACTTCCTGGACTGCTGGCCCGCTTACGACCGGCTCGCGCGTATCATCGAACGCGAGCTGGGCCTGTTTCATCTCGGACCCATTCTCGACCATGGTGTTCAACTGAACTTCGATTGCTGGCGCCATTATCTCGACACCGGTGATCTCGATGCTGTCCGAGAACCGTATCCTCGCTTGCTGCGCTTTGCCGAATATCTGCTGGGAAACATCGGCGCCGACGGATTACTCCCGGTCGAAGGCTTCGGTATTCCGTGTGTTTGGATCGATTACCAAGCGTACGGCCAATCGGGTCAAATGCCACACGAAACGCAACGCCGTAAGCAATGTGCCTTCAATCTCTACACCGCGGCGATGTTCAAACATGCGCTCGCGCCGCTGTGCCGTACCATGGGCGACATTGCGCCATCCGAAGCATTCGAGCGCGTCGCCAAGTCGCTCGAGGTGTCAACCGTAAAAAAATACTGGAGCGACGAACACCGGATGTTCGTGAACAACCTGCCGTGGCTCGCGGACGAGAAGCAATTTCGGTTGTGCGATCGGTCGTTGGCCACGGCGATTCTATTCGACCAGTGCCCGCGAAATGACATCGCGGCATCCGTCGATGCCCTAGTCACCTGTCCGCGCGAGTTAGGATTGTCGTACCCGGCCAATGCAGGCTGGCGTTTGCGAGCGCTGGCCAAGGTCGGCAGGACGGACGCGGTTATTCGCGAACTTCGCGAGCGGTGGGCTACGATGGACTCCGTTACGCTGAACAATACGCTCCAGGAAGGTTGGAAAACGCGCCCCGATAGCTCGAATCAGTGGAGCCATTGTGCGGTAGCGCCGTTGTACATCACGTACGAGGAGCTCGCGGGAATTCGGGCACTTGCTCCCGGCTTCAAGCGGGTCGAGATTCGCCCGCAGCTGGCCGATCTAGAACAACTCGAGCTGACGGCCTATACGGTGCAAGGGCCAATTCGCTTCGAGGCGCATGGGCCTCGTGGAGCTCGCGACCTGATGGTCGATCTGCCTTCAACGTGTGAGGGGGAACTGGTCGTGGCGGCTGATGAACGCCTCGCACTTGAGGTTGTCCACCGGTCCGCACCCTTTAACCTTCGGTGCTATCGCCTTCCCCCAGGCCAAATCACTCGCCTGCGGCTTGGCAAGACGTAGGTTACCACCTGTCTGGACCGCAGCTCTGCTGAGCTACGAATCCAGCGATCAGCCACGGCAACGATTCGTTCGTGGAAGCCAGCGACTGCTCATGCAAGCATCCGCTACTTTGCAGCTGCCCGATGCGACAGACAGCAGGGCTGCCTTAATCGCGGTGGCATTTCGCGATACGACCTAGGGGGCATTCGGGTCGTCCGTCGAGAGACTGACCTCGGGGTTGTTCCGCAAACGGTATTGGCCTTGGTCGACGCGATCGACTCCGTGACCGTCTGTGGTCGTGAGCACCAGTTGCGTAGGAGCAACTCGAAAACGGCCGTGTTCATGCACCGGCACAAACTGCGTCCAAATCTCAATCGTGTAACACTGGCCGTCCTGTGTATACGCATGGAAACTGCCAATGCACTGTAAATCGCTGGCGTGGCCTTCGCTCATGTGGCCATTGTAGCGACAATCGGCTTGGCAGGCTCGTTCAAGTCGCAGAGATGCTTAGAGACGACTATCACTTTGCGCAGCCGTCGCCACGGCGGCCGCTAACTTCGCCCTGATCGACTTGTCCCGCTAGCAATTGATCGACCGTGCGTTAAATGATCGAGTTATCTTCGGGATTGGCTGACGCTGCCCCAATGCCCGCGCCGTCGGTGCGTTCACTGCCACATCATTCACTGCCAAGCATTGCATCAGCGTTTCATTGGCCCCATCACTTGATTGTAATGCGCGCGAATATAGTCATCGGCTATATCGAGCGTCGCGAAAATCTCAGCATCGTTGACAGTCGTTGACCATCCGTTTCCTGTCCAGACCTGATAGATTTCGGTAGCTCGCTTCTTAGGCGCGCTGTTGGTCGGAGCCTCGCCGGCAACGCGGTCTGAAGTGATGATGAAGTTCCCACCCGATTTGCGGGTCATGACACCCATGAGGCCACCGTTCTATTGAACCATAGGGGCGCAAAGGTCGCATCAAGGCTTATCGTCGCGCTTCGCCGGCCAGATGACAAATCGATTCACCTCACGAAACACCGGATTGACCGCTCCCGTCGAATCCGGCGAGCCGGACCGGTTCACGGACTGTTCCCTCGATCCTGTTCCGTCTTTATGCTGCCCATCCGAAGCTCCAGTGAAAAAGTATGAACACAATGAGTCGGGAACGTAATGCCTCTCGGAACTGCTTAGGGCAGCGGCGATCGAGGCGATGATGCCAATTCGGAGGTTGCCGCAGCCAGGTAAAGCAGTATTTCCCCGATGCCTTTCATGCGGCAGACGCTATCGGCGCGGCCACAAAAAGCGCAGTGCTTCGCCAAAAGCAAGGCGGTTGCCGGCATCGGCGATAACGCACGTGAATCATGCGATTCGGCGGCTGTTGAATGCGCCGCCGCGAAAAGGCAAGCGTATGGTGTTCGCAGCACTCGAATCAGTTCGGCGGCGAAACATTCTATGACTTACTGGCTCGCTTGCGCGGAGCCGACGAAGGCGTCTTGGCGCCCGTCTGGTGGCTTGAATTGTGAACATGAGTTTTCATGCCCGCCGGCGTTGAGCCGAACGTATGGCCACAGTCGCAGACGATGCGCCGTGCGGGAATCTGACGTTTGCATTTGGGGCATACCTTCGACCAAGATTTACGCGGCGCCACGGCAGCTACGACGTCTTCCGCTTTACGAGCTGCGCGGGAGATCGCATCGGCGTTTGCCTGCGCGCACTGCGGATGCATGCCATTCATCGAATACGATGGCTTCCCACAAACCGGGCACAGGCCGCGAGGTGGAATAGATTGCACCAGAACGGGTTTCTTCTCACTCATGGTGCGATCTCGAAAACATTGCTCCACCCTTTCTTTGCGGCTGGCTCGCAGTTTGCGAATAGTTGCGATCGAGCTCTTAAGTCGTCGATGATTTCTTCGTTCGCGCCGACTTGAATCTGCTGCCCCGCGCGCGGACGGAAAGGTACGGCATTCCATCAGGCAACTCGTACCGCTCGGCTCGTAGGAACCAAAATGCCAGCCCACCTGTGTTATGGCAGGCCCCTGCTTTCGCGTTCGCTTTCTCCCGGGTGGCGCGCACCCCGAGCGAACCCTTGTTGCCCGTCCTTCGCCAGCCGCGGCGCTCCATGATCATCCGCACGACGACACCAACCGCCTGGCGCAATCGCTTAGTGCGTGCGGGGTGCTGCGAGGCAAGAAAACGATCTACTTCCTGGATCGATTCCAGTTCGCGCACCACGCCCGCCAAGGGAGGCCGGCTGTGGTGAATTTCCGACTCTTCCATTCGCCGCTGGCGGTTGGCGTCGCTAAAGAAGGACAACACCTGGTCCAAAGGCTGTTCGGGATCGTCGGCCACGTCGGCGAACGTGCGTCCTTGGCGATCGTCCAGAAACTGTTGCCGAGTAATGGTCGTCGAATTGTTAGGCATAGCTAAGCTTGCGGCCCGGATGAGATCTAAAGATTCAAAATTCACACCTACAAATATTGTAGGTCTAAATTGGGACGGTGGCAAGTCGTCAATTGTCTAAAGAACAGGCCGCCTGACCCGTGCCATTCACGAGGCATGCCTTGGTGGCGAAGCGCTTCGCCCGCGCGGTGAAGTGCTGTTCGAGATCATGATGCGTCGCTACGCAAGTCATGCGACGGTGATGACCATTAACCGATCGCTAAAACCTG
>DASZPI010000678.1:0-2416 GCA_035550355.1 Pirellulales bacterium | reverse complement strand
GAGTCGCCGGCGCTCGCGCGGAAGTAAATCGTGGCGGTCGAGCTGCTCGATCGTTTCGCGCATGCGGCGAATTTTGGCCCGTACGCTCCGCCGCTTCGCCTCGCTCGGGTGGGCGGTGAAGACCAGCTCGACCGAAAGACGATCGAGCTCGCGCTGCACCTGGTCGGCCGTAAATCCGGCTTCCTGCAGCTTGATGATCGCGGCACCCAGCGATTCGTTTCGCGGACGTGGAGCGCGTTGCTGTTCGCGCCAGCGAAGCACGCGCACCCGCTGGCGGTCCTCGGCCAGGTTGGTCAGGTCGAAAAACACGCTGAAGGCCCGCGACACCAGTTCGGCGTCGTCGTCGCTGAGGCCGGAAATCCGCTGGGCCAGCCGCGGCTCCGCCTCGGGCGATCCCGAGCGCCGATCGCGCGAGACCCGGCGGATTTCCTCGACCAAGTCGAGCGCCTCGGCGCCGGCAACCTCTCGAATGACGTTGCCTAGCAGGTCGCCGAGCAGGCGAACGTCCCGCCGAAGTAAGTCGTCCCCAACCATAGCTGCAAAGCCTCAAAGCAAGCCAAGCCACGGGCTGAATCGTCTCGAAAAGGCAAGGAGCGTGCCATTTCGATTTTTAGAAGGCATTTCGACGCCGCTAGGCCCGCGTTTGCGGCTCGTTTGCAGCGTGCGCGGCGACGACGATCGCGCGGCCATGCGCGCATTTCACTCGTCGCATGCCATAAATCTTGGCAGATCGGCCGGCCCAACGCGACCCATCACGCCAGCCGATTGCGAAACATCCATGACGCGACCGGAAGTGTCACCGCCGCGATCGCCGCCAACGGCCATAGTTCCGACATCAAATCCAACAGCCCGGTTCCTTCCAGGTACACCCGCTGGACCAGCTCGATGGCGTACCGCAGTGGGTTGATCAGGGTGAAGTACTGCAGAACCATGGGCATGCTGCTGACCGGGGTCGTGAGCCCCGAAAGTAGCGCGAACGGCATCATCAACATGAACGAAAAGAGCATCGCCTGCTGCATGGTGGCGACGACCGACGATACGAGCAACCCGATGCCGACGGCAGCCAGTAGAAACACCAACAACGAGGCATACAGCACCAGGAACGACCCGGAAAACGGAATGTGAAACCAAAGCTGGCCGACGACCAATACCAGGGTCGCCTGCACGAGGCCGATGAGCATCGAGGGGGTCGCCTTGCCGACCATGATTTCGGCCGGACGATAGGGGCTGACGAGCAGTTGATCGAACGTCCCTTGTTCGCGCTCGCGTGCCACCGACATGGCAGTCAACAGCAACGTCTGCAATAAGGTGAGCGTGCCGACGAGACTGGGAATCATGTGCCAGCGGGTTTCGAGGTTCGGGTTGAACCACGCTCGCATCGCCATCCGGATCGGCGTCGAGGGCAGGTTGTGTTGCGCTCGCCAGTCGGCATTGAACTGCTCGACGATCGAGTTGGCATAGCCGATCGCGATTCCGGCGGTGTTCGAGTTCCGGCCGTCGGCAATGATCTGCACGATGGCCGGTTGTCCAGCGCGCATGTTTCGCTCGAAATCCTGCTCGATTTGAAACGCCAGCAAAGCGTCGCGACGATCGATGGCGGATTTCAGGTCGGCAAGGCGATCAAAATTGCCGACCCGCTTGAAGACCGGGGACCCGTCGAAGTGCGCGAGTAGTTCGCACGAAGCCTGGCTGCGATCCTGGTCGAGCACGGCAAAGGGCACCGAGTTCAGGTCGTAGGTGGCCGCATAGCCGTAGATCAGGCATTGCAGCACGGGCGGCGCGAACAGGCTGAATCGGCTGCGCGGATCCTTCAGGATCGCCAGTAGTTCTTTGCGCACCAGCGCCACGATGCGCAACAGTGAATCGGTCAGTGGTCGAACGATCGATGCGTTAATCAAGCGTTTTCTTGGTCGCAGTCCTGGTGAGGATCAGCAGCACGACAGCCATGGCGGCCAACACCGCCGTACTCGGCACGATGACCGACCACACATCGCCGGCCAAAAAAATGGTTTGCAACAGCGTGACGTACCAGCGCGCCGGCAGCAGATAGGTCAGCCCACGCACGGCAGCGGGCATGCTGCGCACATCGAACAGGAAGCCCGAAAGCATCATCGCCGGCAGGAAGGTAACGAGCATCGTGACCTGGCTGGCAACGAATTGGCTCTTAAAGTAGGTGGAAATCAGCAGGCCGATCGACAGGCCGATCAACAGATACAGCATCGAGGCCGCAGTCAGCACGCTCATGGATCCACGCAACGGCACGTGGAACAGAAACCTCGCCGCGACCACGCACAGCGCTAAGCCGACGATCCCCAACACAAAGTAGGGGATCGTCTTGCCTAATAGAATCTCACTTACCTGCACCGGCGTGACGAACAACGCTTCGAGCGTCCCGCGTTCCCATTCGCGCGCCATG
>DASZPI010000677.1:0-4451 GCA_035550355.1 Pirellulales bacterium | reverse complement strand
GCTTTCCGACCGTGGCAACGCGTTCGGTTACAGCATCCAGCGCAGCCTGCAGGCCTTTTATGCTTCAGTAACAGGTGCTGCCGACTCGCGGATGTCCACGCAGTTGGGTGTGGACGTCGTCAATCTCTGCCATGACATTGCCAACCAGGTGCGCAGCGACGTTCCCCCGCCCGAAGCCGCTTGCTCGGCAAAGCCGCTCGTCGTGGCGAATCACCGGCGCAGCGAATCCGACGGCTTTCACACAGGCCTGAACGGCACGGCAACGGCCTCGTGCTCGACAGCCTGTGCGCTTGCCGATCGCGAGTATGCGGCAACCACCCTGGTGCTCGGCGGCACGGGGTTTATCGGCAAAGAATTGGTGCGCCAGCTTGTCGAGCGCAACTACCGTGTCAAGGTGCTCAGCCGCGCCTCGGCGACCCCGGGCGACCTGTTCGAGCATCCGGCAGTGGAGATGGTTCGCGGCAGCATGGCCAATCCGGCGGTGCTGGCCGGCGCGCTCGAAGGGGTCGACCACGTTTTCCATCTCGCGCGGGCGCACGTCAAACGTTGGGCCGACTGGCAACAGCTCGACGTCCAAGGAACGAAGACCGTGGCCGAAGCGTGCTTGCGCGCCGGTGTGAAGCGGTTGATTTACACCGGCACGATCGATTCGTACTATGCCGGCCGCGGCGCCGGGACGATTCGCGAGGAAACGGGACTCGATCGTCATATCCGTCGCCGCAACTACTACGCCCGGGCCAAATGCGAAGCGGAATCGTTGTTGCTCGATCTGCACCGCCGGCACCGACTTCCGGTGGTGATCTTTCGGCCGGGAATCGTGCTCGGCCCCGGCGGCAGTCCGTTCCATTGGGGCGTCGGCATGTGGAGCGGCAACACCGTTTGCCAACTCTGGGGCGAAGGCAAACATCCGCTGCCGATCGTGCTCGTTTCGGACGTCGCGGCAGCCATGATTGCGGCGATCGACGAGCCCGGCATCGAAGGCGAATCGTTCAACCTGGTCGGCGAGCCGAGTCTAAGCGCCCGCGAATACCTGGACGAACTTGGGCGCACGTTGAACGTAAGGCTCGACGTCATCCCGAAGCCGATCTGGCAGTTTTACCTGGCCGACATGCTGAAGTGGTGCGTGAAGTGCGCCGTCCGCCATCCCGATCGCAAGCTGCCCAGTTATCGCGATTGGGAATCGCGTACGCAGCGTGCTCGTTTCGATTGCACCAAGGCGCAGCAGCGATTGAAATGGCGTCCGACGACCGATCGGGCGCGAATCGTTCGCGAGGGGATCGTCGAGCCGGCCGCCGAGTTTGCCCAATAGTCTTTGCTTGCGAGACCGCAGCGTTGAAGATCGCGTACCTCGTCAATCAATATCCGAAAACCAGTCATAGCTTCATTCGTCGCGAGATTGCGGCGCTCGAGGAGCATGGCCAACCTATCGAGCGGATTACGATCCGCCGCGCGACCGACCTGGCCGACCCGGGCGACGCGGCCGAGGCCGAGCGCACGTGGGTGCTGCTCGACGGCGGCGCCGGTCGGCTGATCCGATGCTCGCTTGGCGAGCTGCTGACCCAGCCTCGCCGATGGTTCAAAGCATTGCGTACCGCCTGGAGGTTTGGCGGACGATCCGATCGTGGCCGTCTGCGGCACCTCGCGTATCTGGCCGAGGCGTGCGTGTTGGTGCAGCGGGCACGAGCTGCAGGCTACGATCACCTGCATTCGCATTTCGGCACGAACTCCACGACGGTCGCCATGTTAACTCGCATGCTGGGCGGTCCGGAGTACAGTTTCACGGTGCACGGTCCCGAGGAATTCGATAAGCCCGAGGGACTGAGCCTGGGCGAGAAAATCGCCCGGGCGCGATTCGTGGTCGCCATCAGCCAATTCACACGGAGCCAGTTGTTTCGCTGGTGCGAGCTGCGCGATTGGTCCAAGCTGCACGTCGTGCACTGCGGTCTCGATGCGATGTTCCTTCAAGCGCCCGCGACGCCCATTCCCGACACGAACCAACTGGTATGCATTGGGCGGTTGTGCGAGCAGAAGGGTCAACTGCTGCTGATCGAGGCGGCCGGTCAATTGCGCCGCGAAGGCTGGACGTTCAAACTTGTGTTGGTCGGCGATGGTCCGATGCGCGGAACGATCGAGCAGCGCATCGCAGAGCTCAACCTGCACGACACCGTGACGATCGCCGGGTGGAAATCGAACAGCGCGGTCAGGGAATTGATGATCCAATCGCGGGCCATGGTCTTGGCCAGCTTTGCCGAAGGGCTGCCGGTAGGAATCATGGAGGCCCTGGCCCTGCGACGCCCGGTGATCAGCACGTTCGTGGCAGGAATTCCGGAGCTTGTCGAGCCTGGCCGCTGCGGCTGGCTGGTTCCTGCCGGGTCGGTTGAAGCGCTGGCCGACGCGCTGCGTGCCGCACTGTCGGCCGATGCCGAAACGCTCGACGAAATGGGACGTCGAGGATCGGCGCTCGTTGCGCAACGGCACGATGCAAGGCAGGAAGCCGCAAAACTGTTGCAACGATTTCGCGAAGGCGAGAGTTGCGAACCCGCACACGCTGACGTTACGGCGCGCGATTTCGAGCGCGCACACTGCGCGAAGTAACGCTGCGCCAAGCTTCGGCCCACCACGCAGGCGGGGCCCAGGCGTGCGGCCGGTGCTCTTATCGAGCCGTGCGAACCCAGTCGGTTTGCCGGCGACGCACGAATCCGGCATAGATCGGCATCTTGGTCACCACGTAGATCGGCACCGACGCCATCGTGCGCCAACCGCCGCTGGGGTTGAAGGTACGATTGACCAACAGCATCGCCGCGAACATCACTCCGCCGGTTGCAGCCGAAACAACCGATGGCAGCCAGAATCCGGTCCGCACGCCCTCGATCATCGCGGCACACGTGGCAGTAACCCAGGCAAGCACGAGCAGCGACAACGGCGGCACCGCCAGGTCCAGGGCGGTGGCCACCAATCGCGGTCGTCGTTGCACGATGGCGGCCCAGAGCAGTCGCGGGATTTGCGACACCATGGTTTGTAAATGTCCATGCTCCCAGCGCGTGCGTTGGGAAACGGCTGCGCTGTGCTTTGTCGGCAGCGGAGCGGTCACGCTGGCCTCGGGGCAGAACAACGGCGCATGTCCGGCCAAGACCAGATCGATTCCCAGCTTCATGTCTTCGACGATATTTCCAGTCGCAAGCCGCGCCTTTTGCAACACCGCCCACGGAAACGCCATGCCCGAGCCGGTGAGCATGCACGGCAACTGCACCGACGACATGCCGAGCGGCCGCACGACATTCTTCACGAGCACCGCGAACTGCGAGACGAAATCGCGCGGCGAATGCGAATCGGCGGCGAGCATTGCGTAGCTCGCCTGCACCGGGCGACGGGTCGACATCGCCAGCGACGCCATCGCTTCGAGCGACCCCGGCGAGAGCGCGCAATCGGCATCGATCACCACGACCACATTTCCGTGATCGTGGGCGATCCGTCGCAGCGCAAAATCCAGGGCATAGCCCTTTCCACGGCGGGAGGCATCGTGCCGTTCGAGCACATGAACCCCCGCGGCGCGGGCAATCTCGGCGGTTGCGTCGGTGCAGTTGTCGGCAATCACCCAGACGCGATCGTGCGGCGAGAGTTCGTCGGCAAGATTCGCCAACGTTTCTGCGAGCACCTGTTGTTCGTTGTGCGCCGGAATGAGCACGTCGATGCGTGGCGCGGCGTAGGCTGCGGCCGCACTGACCAGCGGTCGTTTTCGCCGCCGCGCAACACACACGGCGGCCACGCACTCGAGACTCAACACGAGCATCGGCAGCCCCACCATTCCGACGGCGGACAGGATCAGCGAATCGACCAGCACCATGGGCCCACTCCAACGTCAGCGAAACTTCTGTTACGCGATCACACCCAGCACCGAAGCCCGCAGGCGCAAAAGATCGTTGGCCACGGCGGTCGCACTCGGATGCAACCGTTTCCCTCGAGGCGCCGTGAACACAATCCCGTCGACACGAGCGGCGAGCATCTGCAAGTCGACCGGTTGGGCCACCGTCGGACCGGAGATCAGCACCAGCGTGTATCGCTCGCGCAGCGCGTCGAGCAGCGCCGTCATTCGTTGCGTTCCCCAAGCCTCACGGGGCCAAGGAAGATCGGCGGATCGCAGCTCGTCGACACCGAGGACATTCGTCGAGCGCACGAGCTCGCTCAGGTTTTCGCGCCCATCGCCGAAGCTCTGGCCCCGCATCACCGCCGGATACCGCGGCGCCGCTTGGGAATGGGCGCCCTCGGCCGCAGTCCCCGAGGCCACAAGCTCGCCAGAATTCGGTTCGCCGGCGGGTTCGTCGATCACATCGTGGATGGACGCCAGCCGCAGCAGCAGCACGCGCTCGCCGCGCTGTGCGAAACAGCGGCTGACATTCCACAGCAACCATTCCGAGGTCGGGGCGTATCCGAGCCCGCAGAACATGATCACG
>DASZPI010000676.1:0-6205 GCA_035550355.1 Pirellulales bacterium | reverse complement strand
ACCAATGCGTGGTCGTGGTGGCGACCGGCTCGTCACGTCCGGCCAGCTCATCGGGCCACGGGGCGCCTTGGTCGATCCACCGCGTGAGCATGCCGATCTCGTCGGACGAGAGCGCGGGGCCACCGGGCGGCATGCGCGTTTGTTCGCTGCGGCTGCTAACGAGCTTCACCAGGTGGCTGTTGCCGGCGTCGCGCGGAATGATCGCTGGCTCGCCCGACTCGCCGCCGCGCAGCACCCAATCGCGCACGTCCAGTCGCAGCCGGCTTTCCTGCGTGTCGGGCCCGTGGCATTCGAAGCAGTGCTTGGCCAGGATCGGCTGCACGTCGTGGGCAAAGTCGACCGGCTCGGCAGCGGTCGCCGTTGATGCGACGGCGACGATGCATACCAGAGCGAGCAGCGATCGGCTGATCGAATCCATCGCTATCGTCCGCGGAGTGCTCACGGTGGGACGGCGCCGGAACGATCCGTGCCGCGTTGAGGCAGGCGTTTATCATCGCCGACCGATGGCGATGAGGCAAGCAATCTTGCGCGCCACTTCGGCAACGACGGCTACTAGCGATCGATCTCGCCCATCACGATATCCAGCGACCCGACGATCGCTGGCACGTCGGCAATCAGGCAGCCGCGGCACAACTCGTGCGTGACCGACAAGTTGCTAAAGCAACTGCTGCGGGCCCGGGCGCGCCAGGGAATCGGCGAGCCATCGCTGACGATGTAAAAGCCCATCTGGCCGCGCGGGGCTTCGGTCTCGAGATACGCTTCGCCCTTGGGCAGCTTTTCGTTCAGCTTCAAGGGCACCTGGTGCGAGCCGCTCGCGTTGCTGTAGCGGTCCATGGCCTGGCGCACCAGGTCGATCGCTTGCATTACTTCGAGCATGCGGACGTAGAAGCGATGCCAGCAATCGCCGAGCACGGCGCTGGCGGGCACCGGCGGATACTTGTGGTCCTTGGGATAGTGGCCATCCTTTTGCACGATCACTTCGAAGGCGTAGCCGTCGTACATGGCCGTGTACCAGCTTTCGCCGTCGCGGCGCAGGTCCCAATCCACGCCGCTGCCGCGGAGCACGGGGCCGGTGCAACCGTAGTCGATGGCCATCTCGGGCGACATGATGCCGATGCCGGCACAGCGGCGCACGAAAATCGCGTTGGTCGTGAGCAGCGCGTGGCATTCGTCGATCACCGGCAGGAATTGATCGAGGAACTCCTCGCACTTCTGCAGCCAGCCGCGCGGCAGATCGTGCGTCGCGCCGCCGACCGTGAGGTAGCTGTACGTCAAGCGGGCGCCGCAGGCCATCTCGAACAAGTCGAGGATCTTCTCGCGCTCGCGGAAGGCGTACAGAAACGGGCTGAACGTGCCCAGGTCCAGGCCGTAGGCGCCCATGCCGACCAGATGGCTGGCGATGCGGTTCAGCTCGGCGATGATCACGCGCAGGTGCCGCGCCTTCTCGGGCAGCTCGAGCTTCATCAGCTTCTCGACGGTCATGGCCCAGCCGAGATTCATGTTCATCGCCGCCAGGTAATCCATGCGGTCGGTGTAGGGAATCCACTGCTTGGGCGTGAGGTTCTCACCAATCTTCTCGGCGCAGCGGTGCAGGTAGCCGATGTGCGGCGTGACCTCGCTGACGATTTCGCCGTCGGTCCGCAGCACCAACCGCAGCACGCCGTGGGTGCTGGGATGCTGCGGGCCCATGTTCACCAACATCTCGTCGGTGCGGACGTCGAATTCGATAATGCGGGGATCGTCGGTGGCGGAGGCCATGGGAGAGGTTGTTCGTTGCTGGTAGCTAGTTGTTGGTTGACGGAAACACTCGCATTTCCCGGCTAGCAACTAGCGACTAGCTACTAGCAACTCTGCACTATCGTCCGCGAATGCCGTGATATTCGAGCGGCATTTCGTAGTCGCGGCGCAGCGGATGGCCCACCCAATCCTCGGGGCAAAGGATGCGCCGCATGTAAGGATGACCCGTGAAGCGCACGCCGCTGAGATCGTACACTTCGCGCTCGTGCCAATCGGCGGTCCGCCACACATTGCTGACCGTGGGCACTTCGGGCAGCTCGCCGGGCACGCCGTCTTTCCAGCGCGGCAGCATCACCTTCAGCACCAGGCTCACCTTGTTCGGCAAGCTCCACAGGTGATACACCAACTCAAGGTGCGGCTCCCAACCGGTCTTGGCCGCTTTCTTGGGATCGGGCTCGAAATAGTCGACCGCGCTGATGCAATTCAGGAAGTTGAATTGCAAGTTGGGGGCGGTCTTCAGATAGCCGCACACTTCGGCCAGCCCTTCGGGCGCGACTTCGATCCAGGGGTCGATCGCGTCGAGCTTTGCGCCGGTGATCAAATCGCCAAAGTTGCTTTTAAGCTGATCGAGGAACGATGGTCCGGGCATGGATAAATCGTAGGCACAGGGCAGCGGGCAGTAACGGCGATCAGCCGACGAGCGCGTGTTCGGGTTCTTCAACGAGCGGCGGACTTGGACCAGGCAAGCCCGAGCGTTCGCGGCTGACGGCACGGACCCAATCCAAGTCGCCTCGTCGCCAAACGTACGCGAAGCCGACCATCAGCACCGCGAAGAACACCAGAATGTCGACGATCGATGTGGCGGCCAGCTTGCCCGCCGCGTCGCGGAGCTGGTTGCTATTGGTCAGCGCGTCGGCATCGGCGTCAGGCAGCTCGGGGCGCGGCACGCCGAGATTCGCCAGCGTGTTGCGCGCCGCAGGCGTCAAGCGCGCGATGGGCTTCTCGGGCACCTGCGACGATTCGACCAGCGCGGCATTGGGGTCCATCAGGTGCGTGGCCTTGCCGTAGACCACCGCCCACGGGAAGAAGAACGCCACTTCGACGTCGAAGATAATGAACAACAGCGCGACCACGTAGAACCGCAGGTCGAACTGCACGAAGCTCGAACCGATGGTCGGCTCGCCGCATTCGTAGATTTCGAGCTTCTCGAAGTTCGGCGCCTTGGGCCTGACGAACTTGCCCACCAGCAGGTTGACGAACAGGAACAAGAAGCCCAGCAGCGTGAACAGCGCCAGGTAGCCGACGATTGCGATGGGTGACATGGCCGGATTATCTGCCGGCGCACGGCCCTTTGCAAGGCGGTCGATTGCGCGTGAACTATTCGGGAAACAGCTTCGTCGACAGGTACCGCTCGCCGATGTCCGGCAGCACGACGACGATCAGTTTTCCCGCATTCTGCTTGCGCTTGGCGACTTGCAGGGCAGCCCAGGCGGCGGCGCCGCAACTGATGCCGCACATCAGCCCTTCCATTTTGGCCAGATTGCGGGCCGTTTCCATCGAGTCGTCGTCGCTGACCTGGATCACTTCGTCGACCACGTCCACATTCAGCACGTCGGGAATGAAGCCGGCGCCAATGCCCTGGATGGTGTGCCGGCCCGGCTTGAGCGGCTCGCCCTTTTTACGCTGGGTGATCACCGGGCTGTTTGTCGGTTCGACGGCGATCGCCTGGAACTCGGGCTTGCGCTGCTTGATGACCTCGGCCACGCCGGTGATCGTGCCGCCGGTGCCGACCCCCGCAACCAGAATATCGATCTGGCCGTCGGTGTCGCGCCAGATTTCCTCGGCCGTGGTCTTACGGTGAATCTCTGGGTTGGCCGGGTTCTTGAACTGCTGCGGCATGAAGTAGTTTTTGTGCTGCGCCACGAGCTCCTCGGCCTTGCGCACCGCGCCAGGCATCCCCTCGGCGGCCGGAGTGAGGATCAACTCGGCGCCCATTGCCTTGAGCAGCCGACGGCGTTCGAGGCTCATGCTCTCGGGCATCGTGACGGCGATCTTATAGCCGCGCGCCGCGCAGACGAACGCCAGGCCGATGCCGGTGTTGCCGCTGGTGGGCTCGATGATCACCGTATCGGGCTTGATCTTGCCGTCGCGTTCGGCGGCGTCGATCATTGCCCGGGCAATGCGATCCTTCACGCTCCACAGCGGGTTCGCGCTCTCGACCTTGCCCACCACGGTGGCCACGCAACCGTCGGTGATCCGGCGGAGCTTCACGAGCGGCGTGTTGCCGATGCACTGGGTGATGTCTTCGTTGATGCCCGATGCGCTGGCCGTGGCCATTGGCGGTCCTCTCTCAGAATCAAAATCGCAAAACGAGACGACTTGAGTATAGCGGTTGCCGAGAAACAGGGTCAACGCTTTGGGCTATCGGTCGATCGCGCCGCGCGAGCGCAGCAATTCGAGGATTGCGTCGACGCAAGCATCGACCCCCAGGCGATCGGTCGCCAACGTCAGGTCCGCCGATTGCGGCACGTCGTACGGCGCCGAAACTCCCGGCACGTCGGCAATCTCGCCGGCGTCGGCCTTGGCGTACATGCCCGAGGTGTCGCGGCGGCGGCAGACGTCTATCGGCGCCGACAGGTACACTTCGACGAATCGCTCGCTGCCGATCGTCTCGCGCACGCGCTGGCGAATGTCGGCACTGGGAGCCAGGAAGGCGCAAACGCAAATCAGCCCGGCGTCGTTCATCAGCCGCGCGATCTCGGCGCTGCGGCGCAGGTTTTCGCTCCGCTCGCCGGCCGTGAAGCCCAGATCACGGCTGATGCCGCGGCGCATCTGTTCACCATCCAGCACCGCGACCGCCTTGGCGTCGTCGAACAGCCGCCGCTCGAGCGCGTAGGCGATCGTCGACTTGCCCGAGCCCGTGAGCCCGGTGAGCAGCACCGTGACCGGCTGTTGATTGTAGCGCGCCTCGCGCTCGGCGGCGGTTACTTGAGTGCCCTGAGCTGCGTGGCGCTCGGCAACCGGCTCGGCCGACCAGTAATCGTGACCGACCGGACCAGGATCGGCGTGCCGATCGAGGATCATTCCCGCCCCAACGGTGCCGTTGGTCAGCCGGTCGATCAGGATAAACGCGCCGGTCGCGCGATTGGTGCGGTACGGATCGAACGTCAACGGCAGGTTCGTGGTCAGCGTGACGCGGCCGACCTCGTTCATGTTCAGCACGTCGGCGCCTTGGCGATGCAGCGTGTTCACGTCCACCCGGTACCGCAGCGTGTTGACCGAGGCCAGCGTGGTTTTGGTGGTGTGCTTGAGCAGGTACTGCTTGCCCGGCGGCATTGGTTGATCGGCCATCCACACAACCATCGCCTCGACCGTGCGATCAACGCGCGGCAGGTTGCCCGGGTGCACCAGCATGTCGCCGCGGCTGACGTCGATCTCATCGGCGAGCGTCACCGTGACCGACATCGGCGCGAACGCTTCGTCGAGGTCGCCGTCGTAGGTGACGATGCGATCAACGCGGCTGCGCTTGCCCGAGGGAAGCGTCATCACCTCGTCGCCTTTGCGGATGACGCCCGAGGCGATCGTGCCGCAGAAGCCGCGATAGTCGAGGTTCGGGCGCACGACGTACTGCACCGGATAGCGCAGGTCGATCAGGTTGCGGTCGCTGCCGATGTACACGGTTTCCAGGTAGTGCATCAGCGTGCCTCCCTGGTACCACGGCATGTGGGTGCTGGTTTCAACCACGTTGTCGCCGCGCAGCGCCGAGAGCGGAATGAAATGCACCTCGCCCATCTCGAGCTTGGCGGCGAAATCGGCGTAGTCGCGCTGAATCTGCTCGAACTTCTCTTGCGAGTAGTCGACCAGGTCCATCTTGTTCACCGCCACCACGACGTGGCGAATGCCCAAGAGCGACACGATGAAGCTGTGCCGCCGCGTCTGCTGCAAGATGCCGTACCGCGCGTCGATCAGAATGACGGCCAGGTTGCAGGTGCTGGCGCCGGTGGCCATGTTGCGCGTGTACTGCTCGTGCCCCGGACAGTCGGCAATGATGAACTTGCGCTTCTCGGTCGAAAAGTACCGGTAGGCCACGTCGATCGTGATGCCCTGCTCGCGCTCGGCCTTGAGCCCATCGACGAGCAGCGACAGATCGACTTCGCCGCCGGCGGAGCTTTTCTTTTCGCTATCGCGGACCACCGCGGCAAGCTGATCTTCATACACCTGCTTCGAGTCGTGCAGCAGCCGGCCGATGAGCGTGCTTTTGCCGTCGTCAACGCTGCCGCAGGTCAGAAAGCGCAGCAGCTCCTTGCGCTCGTGCCGAGCGAGGTAAGCGTCGATGTCATGCTCAATCAGAGAGGCTTCGGTGCTCATGCGGCCAATGTCTAATGTCGGAATGAGGAATCTCTAAAGAATGACGAAGCACAAATGACGAACGCGATTGGTCCACCCTTAGACATTCGTCATTAGAAAT
>DASZPI010000675.1:0-11500 GCA_035550355.1 Pirellulales bacterium | reverse complement strand
CGGCTGCACGGCATGGAGCCGCGCTACCATCACCAGGTGATCGGCATCAATAGCCGGCTCGACACCATCCAGGCCGCGGTGCTGCGGGTGAAGCTCGCGCATCTCGACCGGTGGACCCGCCTGCGCCGCAAGCATGCCGAGCGGTACGTACAACTGTTCAGCGAGCTGGGACTCGATGCCGTGCTGCGCCTGCCATGCGAGCTGCCCGAGCGGCGGCACGTGTGGAACCAGTTCGTGGTTCGCGTGCCCGAGGGTCGTCGCGATGCGCTGCGGCAGTACTTGGCCGAGCGCAAAATCGGCACCGAGATTTACTACCCGGTGCCGCTGCACGAGCAGCAATGCTTTCAGTATCTGCGCTGTCCGCGTGGCTCGCTGCCGCACACCGAGGCGGCCGCGCGCGAGACGTTGGCCCTGCCCATTTTCCCCGAGCTCACGCCCCCCGAGCAGGAAACCGTGGTTCGCGCGATTGCAGCGTTCTACGGCATGGGTGCTGGCTCGCGGGCTGCGGCAACCCTTGCCGGACCGAAGTTCCTGAAGGTCGGCGAGCACGAACCAGCACGAAAGTAACTACTTCCAACGCGCCGCATGCGGACCTATCATGTTCTCACCATAGTGAGAATGTGTAACGGTTCTTCGGTCCCGGTAGGCGCATCATGAGCTTGGCCCCTTCGCCGCTCGGCAGCTTGAGCCCCGATCAGGTGCGGCAGTACGAGATCAACGGCTACCTGATCTTGCGCGGCGTGTTTGCCCCCGACGAGATTGCCGCGCTCGAGGCCGAGGCCAGCGCCCTGTGGTGGCGCAAGGACCTGGTCGACACCCGCAATATCCGTTGTCGCTGGCAGGACCATGTCGGCACGGGGGAGTGCACGTTCGAGTGCTTCGATCCGGTGATCGACATTGCCCCGGTGTGCGAACGGATCGCCCGCGATCCACGAATTCTCGATGCGTTGGCCAGCGTGTACGGCTGCCGGGCGTGGCTGTTCAAGGACAAGCTGATCTTCAAGCCGCCGGGAGTGCGCGGCTACGGCCTGCACCAAGACTACATCGCCTGGCCCACGTTTCCGCGATCGTTCATCACGGTGCTGGTGGCGATCGATGCGGCCGATGGCGACAACGGCGCGACCGAAGTGTTCCCGGGTTGCCATCACGGCGGCTCGTTGAGCCCCGAAGACGGCATGTACCACGAGCTGCCGCTCAGCGCCGTGGATGAGCGCCGCGGCGTGAAGCTCGACCTGCAGCCCGGCGACATTGCCCTGTTCGGCGCGTTCACGCCGCACCGCTCGGCGCCGAATCGCAGCGAACGTTGGCGGCGGCAATTGTATCTGAGCTACAACGCCGATCACGACGGGGGCGATGCTCGCGACGCACACTACCGCCAGTTCCACGACTGGCTGCGCGAACGTTACGCCGAATACGGCAAGACCGACACTTTCTTCAAGTAGTGCGGATGTCGCTCGAAAGCTCATCGACGGCCCAGCTCGATACGTCGGCCGACGCGCTCGATTGGCGCTCGGCGGTCCACTATGGCTGGGTGATGGTGCCCGTGGCGGCGGTCGCGATGGTGGCCACGCTCCCCGGACGGACGCACGGCCTGGGGCTCGTCAGCTCGGCCTTGATGGCCGACCTGGAAATCTCGCCCGGCATGTACGCGCAAATGAACCTGTGGGGCACGCTGCTGGGGGCGCTATTCTGCCTGCCGTGCGGTTGGATGATCGATCGTTGGGGTTTGCGCAGCATGGCCACGCTGGTCCCCGTAGCGTTGGCAGCGGTGGTGCTGGGAATGAGCCAGGCCGCTGCGGTGCCGCTGATGTTCGTGCTGATTACGCTCTCGCGCGGCCTGGGGCAAAGCATGCTGTCGATCGTCAGCCTGACGATCGTGGGCAAGTGGTTTACCGCGCGCTGGGTCGGGCTGGCGATGGGCGTGTACTCGGTGCTGATGGGCGTGGGTTTCGGCATCGCGTTTAAAACGGTGGGCAGCTCGGTGCTCGACCTTGGCTGGCGCGACACCTGGGCCGGCATCGGTTGGTGGCTGCTGGGCTTTGCCGCCGTTTCGCTGCTGCTGGTGCGCGATCCGCAGCGCGGTGCGACTCAACGCGCCGCAAGCGAAGGTGAGTTTCTGCGCGGCAGCACGTTCGCCGCCGCGGTCCGCACCTGGTGCTTCTGGGTGTTCGCCGGGGTCAGCGCGTTCTATGGCCTGTTCAGCTCGGGAATCGCGCTGTTCAACCAGGCGATCCTCGAAGAGCTTGGCTTCACGGCCGAACTGTACCACAACACGCTCGCCGTGGGAGCGATGGTGGGCATGGCATTTAATCTGTTGGGAGGCGCGCTGTTGCCGTGGGTCTCGCTGCGGTTGCAGCTCGGCGGGGCGATGGCGCTCATGGCGGCGATGCTAACCCTGTTGCCCTGGGCTCGCAGCGAGACGGCGGTCTACGCCAACGCCGTTGCCATGGGAGCCGCCGGCGGGCTGGTGACCGTGGTATTCTTTTCGGTTTGGGCACACGCCTTCGGCAAGCTGCAATTGGGACGGATTCAGGGCGCTGCGCAGATGGTGACCGTGGTCGCCTCGGCCATGGGGCCGCTGGTCGTCGCGGCGGCGCGCGAACATACTGGATCGTACCTGGCGGCCTATCGCTGGTTCGCGCCGGTGGCGGCGGTATGTGCGATCGTTGCCGTCTTGACGCCGGTGCCCGAAGCGTCGCCTACCGACAACGATTCTTATTGAACGAGCAAAATTCGCAGGAGCGCAGCATGTCGATTGCCGAGGCCGCCAAGCCGGTCGAGAATTCCAGCACGCAGGACACGGTCGTTCGGTTTCACTTGTCGCTGAACGTGGCCGACCTCGACCGTTCGCGGGCGTTTTACCAGGTGCTGCTGGGAGTCGAGCCGGCCAAGGTCCGCGAGGACTACGCGAAATTCGAGCTCGATGAGCCACCGTTGGTGCTGTCGCTGATTCCGCGCACGCACGCCGGCGGCGGGGCGCTGAACCATGTGGGCATTCGCCTGGCCGATGCCAAGGTGCTCGTCGCGGCGCAGGCGCGGCTCGAGACGGCCGGCTACCGCACGCAACGCGAGGAAGGTGTCGCCTGCTGCTACGCGCGGCAAACAAAGTTCTGGGCCACCGATCCCGACGGCACGCTGTGGGAGCTGTACATCCTGCACGAAGACATCGACGAGCGCGGCCACGATCACGTTCCCGAGCAGGTGGTCTCGGTCGCAACCGCGGTGCCGCCGAAGCCTGCGCATGTGGTGTGGCAACACTTGCTCGTGCAGCCATTGCCCGAGCGGATCGACCACGCCGACAGCTCGGTTGACGAAGTGCAGTTGCAAGGGACGTTCAATCTTGCCGTGCCGCAAGAGCGCGTGGCCAGGCTGCTCGACGAAGCGCTGCGCGTGCTGCGGCCCGGCGGCAGCGTGTTTGTGCACGCGCTGGCGGCCGACCGTCCGTACGACGCTCGGCCGAAGCTGCCCGGCCCGGCGGCGCTGGTTGAACGCGTGCCGCTCTTGGGACTGGCAGCCGCGATGCTCGCTGCGGCGGGTTTTCGCGATACGACGTACGTGAAGGTCGGCAAAGCGCCGTGCTTCGTGGTCGATGGCATCGAGATGCGCGAGCTGCAGCTATCGGCCAGCAAGCCCGGCGGTGAAACTCGAGCGCCCGCCGGAGCGTGCCACGGCTAGTACCCGCGAATCTCGAACTTGACCGGCACCAGCACCTCGTAATCGACGGCAACTCCGCCGCGGCGGGCGGGCTCGAATCGCCAGAGCTGCACGGTGGCCAGGGCCGAGCGGTCGAGCGCCGCGGAACCGCTCGAGGTTTCGATCCGCGCGCCGGCCACGGTGCCGCTGGCCGACACGACCACGCGCAGCACGACGCGCCCTTGAACGCCGGCCGCGCGAGCCTCGGGCGGGTACACCGGCGTCGGGTTGCGTGGCGAGGTTGTCGGCGGGCGATCGACGTCGGTCCCTTCGACCGCCTGCGACCACGGCGAGGCGGCCGCATCGATCGCCGCGACCTCTTCCAGCGGATTTCGCCGCTGGCGCGGCAGTTCGCGGACCAACGACTCCATGGTTGACGTCGGTTCGTGGCGAACGACTTTCAGCGGTCGCGCCAGCGGCCGCGACGCGCTCCGCTCGATCGTCAGTGCTTTGGCATCGACCCGCGGAGTGGTGGCCGGGCGAGGCTCGTCTTGGAGCGCCGGCTCGACGGGATCTTCGATTTCGACGGGTTGCGGCTCGATCGCGGCGACGACCGCCTCCATCTCCTCCAATTCGCTCGCTGCCTGCGACGCCAACGACGCCTGCAACTGGATCGTCGCCCGCCCCTGATCCTGCATCCATGCCACGGGCGGCGTGTCGAACGAGCAATACAGGTAGCCAATCACGCATCCGTGAAACAGCAAGCTCACCAGATTCGAGATGGCGACGCGCATGCCGATGCGTTACTCGTGGTTGGCCCAGGTCGTAGGAATTGCAGAAATGGGGTACGATGTTGCTGGAGGGAGTCCAAAACACTCTAACGGACATAAGAATGACATGCAACTACCGGTTGCGGTGGTTGCGGCCACCGTCGGTTCGTCCGCTTCGGCGGCAATCGACCGAGGTCCAAGACGAAGCTGGACGCCGATGAAAACGACCAATGAATTCGAGTCGTGCGCCCAGCGACTGAAGGCGCTGGCCGACGGCGATCGACTGCGGATTGTCGCCTTTCTGTTCGGCGGACCGCGCAACGTGGGGCAAGTTGCTGAGGCGCTCGACGAAGACATCGTGAAGGTCTCGCATCATCTGGGCGTACTCAAGCGGGCCGGATTGGTGCAAGCGGCCAAGCACGGCCGATTCGTGACGTACTCGCTCGAGCCGGAAGTGACGGCCCGCAACAAAGGCCCCCAGCCCACGGCAATCGACCTGGGATGCTGCAAGCTCGACCTGGCGGGACGATCGACGAGCTAGTGGCGTCGGCTGGCTGCTAGGCTTATAGTAGGAGCCTGCTCGCCGATCGCTCCCGCCCACCGAACTGCTTCGTCTTTTTTCCGCCAAGGAGTTTCCATGGAACGCCCGACCACCGCCGCTGCCGTTGAACCGTCCCGCCGAGGTTTTATGAAGGCTGGCAGTGCCGCGTTGATGGCCGGAGCCGTGGCCGGCGAGCTCTCGTTGGCGCGCTCGGCGCACGCTGCCGGCGACGACACGATCCGCGTCGGGCTGATTGGTTGCGGTGGTCGCGGCACCGGTGCGGCCGCCCAAGCGCTCCGGGCCGACGGGCACACGAAGCTCGTGAGCATGGGCGACTTGTTCCCCGACGCGCTCGAGCGATCGCTGGGTTTCATCTTGCGCGAAAAGGAGCTCGCTCCGCGGATCGACGTGCCCACCGAACGGCGGTTTACCGGTTGGAACGCCTATCAGCAGGTGATCGACTCGGGAGTCGACATCGTGTTGTTGGCCGCCCCGCCGCATTTCCGGCCCCAGCATTTGCAAGCCGCCATCGAGGCCGGCAAGCACGTATTCGCCGAGAAGCCGGTGGCGGTCGATGCTCCCGGCTACCACAAGGTGCTGGCCGCCGCCAAGCAAGCCAAAGAAAAGAACCTGGCGCTCTGCTCGGGGCTGTGCTGGCGATACGAGAATTTCGCCCGCGCGAGCATGCAACAGCTTCGCGAAGGCGCGGTCGGCGACATCATCGCGATCGAAGCCAACTACAACTCGACCCCGCCGGGCAAAGCCTGGCCCATGGTTCGCGAGGCAAATTGGAGCGACATGGAATACCAGTTGCGCAACTGGTACTGGTTCACCTGGCTGTCGGGCGACCATATCGTCGAGCAAGCGGTGCATAGCCTCGACAAAGCCTCGTGGGCGCTGAACGACGAAGCGCCGCTGGCGTGCGTCGGGCTGGGGGGGCTTGCCGCGCGCAAGGCCGACGATCCCGGGCAAATCTTCGATCATCACGCCGTCACCTACGATTACCCCAATGGCGTGAAGGTGTACTTCGACTGTCGGCAGCAATCGGGCTGTGCGCGCGACGTGTCGGTCAAGGTGTACGGCACCAAGGGCATTTGCGAAATCGAGAAGGGCACGATCACCTCGCGCAGCGGCGAATCGCTGTGGCGATATCGTGGGCCGAAGAACGTCATGCACCAAACCGAGCACGACGAGCTGTTTGCCGGCTTGCGCTCGGGCAAGTTCGTCAACGACGGTCCGTTCATGGCTCACAGCACCATGCTGACGATCATGGGACGCATGGCCACCTACACCGGCCAGCGCGTCACCTGGGACAAGGCGCTCAGCTCGCACGAAGATCTCACGCCCCCCGAGTATGCCTGGGGCGCCGCGCCGAAGTGCGAAATCGCGGTGCCCGGCGTAACGCCGCTAGTGTAAGTTCGACGAGAGGCGACCGGCTTGCTTGGTCGCCTTGCAATGCCGGCGCGCTTTGGTCAGATTGAACGTGCAGCGCGCACGGGGCCGCGCCACGCTTAGTCTGGCAGGAGATGTTGATGCCGGCGCGCGACGGTGGCAGTTCGAACGACCGCGGCGACTCCCAGGGCGGACGCGCTTCGTGGCGCAGCGGAGGCAAAGCCGCCGGCGGGCAAAAATATCGCTGGCAGCACGATTGGGCCCGCAAAGGCGAGCAACAGCATCGCGGACGCGTGCTCGGACGCCGATTGAAGATTGCCGGCTGGTCGCTGCTGGCCCTGGGCCTGATCGCCGCGGTCATCGTCATCGCGCTGTTCTTCCCCAAGCGCACGCCGCTCGTCGCTCAGGCGATCGTCGATTATCCCGCCCCCTTGCCGCCCAACGCCTGGGCGCGCGACGATCTCGACGCCTTGGCCGCGCTGCACGATCGCAGCTTGAACGTCGACGATATCTCGGCCGCTTGGACTTCGAAGGAGCACGGCCTCGAACGACTCAAGTCCAGCCTTGCCGCCGCGGTCCCCGGCGGACCGGCGCGGCAGGTGCTCAAGAATGGCACCGGCGCGGTCATCATTTACGTAAGCATGCACGGCGTCGCCGATGCCGCCAACGTGCCGTGCCTCGTATGTCCCGGCGCCGCGCCGCTGGCCAGCGACACCTGGCTGCCCCTGACTGAATTATTGCGGGCGATCAAAGAGCAGCCCAAGCTGGCCAAGGCCAAAAAGCTCGTCGTGCTCGACGCATCGCGCATCGACGCCAACTGGAGCCTGGGCGTGTTGTACAACGCTCTCGTCGACGGTTTGCAGCAAGCCGTCGACGACGCCGAAGACCCGAACCTGGTGGTGCTCAGCTCCGCCTCGCCGGGGCAGATTGGCTGGTGCTCCGAGCCGATGGGCGGCTCGGTGTTCGGCCGTTTTTTCGAGCGCGGACTGCGCGGCGAAGCCGATCGCGAAGGCCAGGGCAACGACGACGGCCGCGTGTCGTTGGCCGAGTTGCATCGCTACGTGCAGCACCATGTGCGTCAATGGTCGCTGGCCAATCGGTTCGACGTGCAAGAGCCGATGCTGTTCACTCCCGGCGCCGAAGCGGTGGACTTCGATGTGGCATGGAGCCTTGCCGATTCGCGCGGCCTCGCGCACCGGTTCGTGAGCCTGTTTACCGGGGGCAAAGCACCCGCGCCCGAAGCGCCGGCCGAAACCACGAACGCGGCCGACCTGGTCACCGACGCCTGGAAGCGGCATGGCGAGCTGCTGAACTCGGCGCCCGAGCGCGACGAGCCGCTCCTCTGGCAGAATTTCGAGCACAAACTGTTGCGACTCGAGCAACTGCTAGCCGGCGGAAAAGCCTACCAGCGCGAGGCGGTCGATCTGCGCAGCGAGGTGGACCGGTTGGCCACGCTGCTCGAGCGCGGCCGCAGACCCGACGGCCTGGCGGTGCACAGCCTGCCGATGCTGAGCTTCGTGGGCGCGAGCGGCGTGTCCGAGGGTGACCGCGCGAAGATGCTTGCCGCGCTTGCGAATCCCAAGGCGCCGCTGCCACCCGATGTGAATTGGTCGTATGCCCAGCGCGCGTCGGTCGCCGCGGCTTGGATGCTCGAGAACCCGGCGCAAAGCAACCTGCGCCAGGCCCTCGAGTTTGCCGGCCGCGCCGATCCGCCCGGCGGCGTGATCGAGTTGCATTTCGCGCGGATGCTCGACCGGTATCTCGATCCCGAGTCGTGGAAGTCGACGTCGCCGATTGGCCGCGCAATGCGGCTGCGAACTTTGGCGGAACAGACCGCCGCGCCGCTCGATGCGCGCGTGGTGTATGCCCTGCAAACGGGCGTCGAGCAGGCCGATGCGGCGCGGCGCGCAGCCGAGGACGAGCTATTCATTGCCTCGGCCGACGCGCTCGATCGCTTTGGGCAGCGCGCCGCCGACGCCGAGCAGACGTATCGGCAATCGCTCGCCGAGACCAAGGAACTCGTCGAGGCATGGCAATGGGTCGATCGTGCCCAAGCGCAATTGCCCTACCTTGCGGCCTGGTCGCTGCGCCGCCCGGCGCCGGGCGCGACGGCATCGAACGAACGGATCGGCGCGAAGGCGATCGCCCAACTGGCGCAGGACACGGCGGCCCTGCGCGACATGCTCGACGCGGCGACGACCCGCCGCCCGGTGTTCGACGACGTGGTCAAGCTGCGCGCGGCGGTAGCCGATGGTTTCAGCGTGCTGCGTAAATCGTACGACGACCAATGCGAACGGTTGCGGTTCGAAAGCGGCGTCGATCAGCGCACCGCGCGCGACCTGATCGACCTGCTCGCGATCCCGCTGGTCAGTGGCGACGTGCGCAACGAGCTGCGCACAACGCTCGCGCATATTGATCGCGAGTTGCACAAGCGATACCGGCAAATCGAAGGCAGCGGCGGCAGTGAGGCTGCCGATGGCGAAGCGAAGGCATCGATCTGGCTCGAGCGCTTGACCGCCGCGCCCAGGCACCCGGCGCTCGCAATGCTCGCTGCCGCGCCGTCGCGTGGCGAAGAGCCGGCCACGGTCGACGACCTTCAGCGGGTTCGCACGCTGAGCACGGCCGGCGGTCGAGTGCGCGAATTGCTGGCGGCGGTGACTGCCGAAGTGCGCAAGGCGCTCAATCCCGCCGAGGCCGACGAGTCCACGATCCGCGCGCGAATCAATCGCGGCGATCGTGCCGCCCGCCGCTCGGCGGCATTGTCCTACGAGCTCGACGGCGTCGACGATTCGCGCGATCCGACCTACCAGTTGCGAATGTGCGATCTGCACCATTTGCTGCTCTGGCAAGCGCGGCGCAGCGCCGACGATTTCTGGGGGCCGTCCGAACAGGGGCAACGTTCGTTCTTCATTCTCGCTGCCGACGATTACTGCGTGGGCGCCGAACGCGCCTTTGCTGTCGGGCAAGCCGACAGCGATGCCGCCCGCGCGTACGTCGCCCAGCGACGCGAGGCGGAAGATCAGGGGCTGCACCCGGCCTGCAAGCCCGAAACGCTGTTGGTCGTCGACGCCAATCAACTGCTGAACGAGGCCGTCACCGCGCGGGCGCCGGCGCAGATGCCGGCAGGCGCCGCGGCATTGTGGCTGCGCGATTCGTCGGGACAAGGCTTGTCGTTGCTGCCGGCCGATGGCGACGCTTCGACGCCGCTGCGGCGCTTGCCGCTCGTATTCGACCCCCAGGGCAAGGAGCGCGGCGAAGCGCGTGCCAGCTACTCCGTCCCGGGCGAGCAACTGGCCAACCGGGGCTCGGCGATGCAGTTGGTGGCGCTGTTCCGTGGCCACGAGTTTGTCACCAGCGTGCCGGTGGTCGAATCGCAGCGCGGGCTGACCGAGATCTTTGCCCGCACCGAGGCGCTTGATCCGCGGATTACCGCCATCGGCCAGGCGAAGCAGCGCGGCTCGATCACCTTCATTTTCGACTGCTCGGGGAGCATGTCGGAACAAGGTGCGCCGGGACGCAGCCGATTGGACGTGGCGCGCACCGCGCTGCAGGCGATTCTCGACGACCTGGCCTCGGGCGGAACCAATCGCGTGGCGGTGCGGGTCTACGGTCACCGCGTCCGCTGGAAAGACAGCACGGGGCGCGAAACGTTGCTCACACCGTACGGCCTGGCCGAACAGAAAGAGGCACTCGAAAACGGCCAGCCGTTCAGCGTGCATCCCAGCAGCGACGTCGAGCTGATTCTGCCCATGTCGCAGTTCGGCCGGGGCGAAGATCAGAAAGTCAGCGACGTGCTGAACCAACTCGAGCCGGCCGGTGAAACACCGCTGTACTTGGCGGTGATCCAGGCGGTCGAGCAGGACTTTCGCAACGAGGCGGCCGCGGCGCAGCGGCGGATCATCGTGATCACCGATGGCGTGAACCAGCAAAGCGGCGGCGGGCCGGGGGTCGTCAAGACGATGCAGAATGTGCTCGATGCGTTTGCCGCCCGCCGCCAGCAGCCGATTCGGCTCGACATCGTCGGCTTCAGCATTGCCGATCGTCAGCAACAAGAGTTGCGCACGATTGCGCAGCAGACCGACGGCGCGTTCTACCCGGCCGACAACCCGGCCACGCTGCTCAAGGCATTGCAAGACTCGCTGGGCCTGAGCAAGTACGTGGTCACGAGCGCCCAGGGCGATGCGATCGGCGAGCCACGCGAGCTGGGGGCGACGTTCGACGTGCCGCCGCCGCGCCGCGGACCGCAGTCGTACATTGCGTCGCTGGTGGGCGCTGCGCCGCCGGTCGAAAGCGAGCCCATGGTGATCGAGGCGAACGAGGCGCTGCGGCTGTATTTGAGCGCCGATCGCCGCCGGTTCGAGATGCGGCGCTACGACGAGGCGCTGCGCGATTCGGCAACGAACCGCCCCGACCCGCTCGATCCCGGCCGGCAATTTTTCTTTGGCGCGCACGTGCCCGAGTGGCAGGCCGGCGCCTTGCGGCTGCCCATTTCGATTCAGAATGCCGACGAGACGCGATTCTGCCCGCGGCCGACGGAGGCGTGGATCGAGATCAAGCCGATCGCGATCGGCCGCCCCGACGAGTTTCCCAGCTACACGTTTTGCGAGTTGAATTACGAGCCGCATCGGCCGGTGCCGGTGCTGTCGTGTCTGGCCAGTTACTGGCCGACGAAGGCCGAGAAGGCGGAGATTCGCATCTGGGCAAAGTACGGCACGACCGAGCCCGACCAGGTGCTGAAACTTTCAGATGCGATTCGTCCCGGCGCGGCAACCGGCCTGCGGCTGCGCACCCTGCCCGACGTGGTGTTGAAGATCGAGCGGCATCGCGGCACCCGCGCCGCCGACGAGGACCAGGTGGTGGTCACGCAGCAGTATCCGGCGAACACGGCGCGAATTCCTGGTTTGAAGGTCGAGCTCGACCCGCCGCCACGGCGCGTGGGGCACACGTACTATCCCGAAGGGGCGCTGGTGCGGAGCGTGTTCTCGTTCGCCCCCGGCGACCTGGAAGACCCCAGCCAGGTGCGGGTGCGTTTCACCACCCGCGAGCGGCGCATCGAGCAGGCGGTGACGGTCACCAAGCCGCTGACGGTCACCGTGCCCGAGCAGTTGCTGCGGAACTAGCTCGGCAAACTCGGCGGCGATTTACTCATGCCGGCTGGCAAACT
>DASZPI010000674.1:0-1866 GCA_035550355.1 Pirellulales bacterium | reverse complement strand
AAGCACACCAGCTCGAGGTTCGCACACGGGCCGAATTGGAACACATGCAGCGCGTGCTCGCGGTCAATCGACAGAAGCTGTCGCTCGTGCTCGGTCCGTTTGCCGAAATTGCCGACAGCGCCGACGAAGACCAGCTTTGCGAGTTGGTGTTGCGTTCGCCGTTGGACGGAGTCGTTGAGGACCGGTTCGTTAGCGATGGCGTGCAGTTCGTCGCTTCGCAAGCGCTGTTTGCCGTAGCGAACACCGACACGCTTTGGGTTTCGGCACAGATCTACGAACGCGAGTGGGCCGCATTGGCCGACGACAACGCGAAAGAGGTCACGGTCGAGGCTCCCGCCTTGCCGGGACAGCGAATCCAGGCGCGCGTGAAATTCACCGCGGTTGGCTTGTCGAACGAGACCCACGCCGTGCCGTTGGTCGCCGAGCTGCCGAACCTTGACCATCACTTCAAGCCAGGCATGTTCGCCTGGGTCACGGTGCCGGTCGGCAGGAAGCACGAAGCACTCGTTGTACCGGCCCGTTCGGTGATGCGGCAGGAAGACGAGATCTTTGTGTTCGTTGAGTTGGAATCGGGGGTGTATCGCAAGACCCATGTCACCCTGGGAACCACGGGCTCGGACCTGGATGAAGTGACCAGCGGCCTGCAGCCGGGGCAGAACGTGGTCGACGCCGGCGCCTTTGCGCTGAAGAGCGAGTTGGTGCTGGAAGGGATGAACGAATGAGCGCGCCGGTTTCGAAGATTCGGTGGAAATTGGACGCGGCGAACCTGGCAACTCCGCATCACAGCGCCCGGCCCAAGGTGATTCGATGCTCTCGGCATTAATCGAAGGCGCGCTGCGCAATCGATTCTTGATCATCACGCTGGCCTGCTTCATGGCCCTGGCCGGCGCGTACAACGCCCTGCGCATTCCGGTCGATGCCGTGCCCGACATGACCAACGTGCAAGTGCAGGTGGTCACCAAGGTCGGTGCGCTCTCGCCGCTCGAGGTCGAGCGCTACGTCACCTACCCGGTCGAATCGACGATGAACGGCTTGCCGAATGTCGAACAGATCCGCAGCATCTCGAAATTTGGCCTGTCGCTGGTGACGATCGTCTTTCACGAAGGGACCGACATTTATCGCTCGCGCCAGTTGGTCGACGAGCGTTTGACCGATGCGCGTGACCGCATCATTCAGGGTTACGGCAGCCCGACCCTGGGGGTGCTCACCACGGCACTGGGCGAGGTGCTGCAATTCGAGGTTCGCGGGGCGGGTTACACGCCCATGGAGCTGCGGACTCTGCTGGAGTGGGAAATCGCGCCGCGGATGCGGCAAGTGCCCGGCGTCACCGAGATCAACGTGCACGGCGGCTATTACAAGACGTTTGAAGTCACCGCCGATCCCGAACGCTTGTCGCAACAAGGCCTGGCCCTGGGCGACCTGTTCAGCGCCTTGGAGAAAAACAATTCGAGCGCCGGCGGCGGCTACATCGTGCATTACGACGAGCAGCGATTCATCCGCGGCCAGGCGCTGCTCAAATCGATCGCCGACATCGAGCGTGTCGTCGTGCGCGAGAGCGACAAGGGCGTTCCGCTGCTGGTGCGCGACGTGGCGACCGTCAATGTCGCCCCGATGGTTCGTCAAGGCGCGGTAACCCGCGACGGACGCGGCGAAGCGGTGACCGGTATGGCGATGATGCTGCTTGGCGAAAACTCCCGCCACGTCGTGCACGAGGCAAAGAAACATCTCGGCGAAATCCAAAAAACGCTGCCCCCGGGCATCGAGCTCGAAGTGATCTACGACCGCGCGGACCTCATTTCGCGCACGCTCAATACGGTGCTGCACAACCTGGTCGAAGGCGGCGTGCTGGTGGTCGTGATTTTGCTG
>DASZPI010000673.1:0-7918 GCA_035550355.1 Pirellulales bacterium | reverse complement strand
CATGCGACTGCGGCACTTCAGCTCGGCGGGCCAGCAATGCGAGGAAACCTGGCGAATGGAACTGATCACCAGCGATTCGCCGCGCGCATATTTTTCCGCCCAATGCGGAAACGGCAGCGGGTAGGTGTGCATGCCGATCGTCGGCCCCGACGGCGCATCGGGCGGCGCGAGCGTCGAGTATGCGCCCGGCGTGACAAAGATCGTCAGCCCCAGATCGCTACCGGCTGGCAGCAGCGCGTGATTGTGCCCTATCAGCCGCTGGGCGTGGGCCAAAACATCGGCCGCGGTCATCGGAGATTCGACACCAATGATTTCCAGCGAGCGCGCAAGCCGCTGCAGGTGCGCTTCGGGTCGAAACAGCCGACCGTTGAACGTGCGCAACTGCTCGGCGACTGTTGCCCCCAGCACAAAGCCAGCATCGAAGACCGGCAGCGTGGCCTGCGAAGCTGCCAGCCAACGTCCATTCAGGTAGGCGATCGGTTCGATCACGCGTGTTCTCGATTATCGGTTGTGCACGGTGACTATGCCGGCTATCGAAACCGCGCCCCATCGAGGCCGTGGTTCTTCATCAGTCGGTACAGCGTGCCGCGCGGCACTTGCGATTCTTCGGCGGCGGTCTTCACGTCGCCATGATGTTTTGTCAGCAGGTCGGTCAGGTAGTGTCGCTCCCAGTTTGCCATGTGCTGGTTGCGTTGTGGGAAGAATCCTTTGGCGCCGCCGGTGGAAACTTCGCCGGCATTGGCGACGATCGCGTCCGGCAAATCGTCCAGGCCGAGCATCGAGTCGGTCGTCAGCGCCAAAGCGCGACGAATGATGTTCTGCAATTCACGCACATTTCCGGGCCAATGATAATGACTGAGCACCTGGTAGGCTTCGGGGGTGATGCCAACCAGCTCGCGGTTCATCTCGCGGCTATAGCGAGTTGCAAAATACTCGGCCAGCAGTCCGAGGTCGTCGCCGCGCTCGCGGAGGGGCGGCAGATCGATCCGCACGACATTGATGCGGTAGTACAGGTCCTGTCGGAAGCGTCCCTGCGCAATCATCGCCTCGAGATTGCGTCCGGTCGCGGCCACGACGCGCAGATCGACGTCGATTTCGGCACGCCCGCCCACGCGCCGGATTTTGCGCTCTTGCAGCGTTCGCAGGAGCTTGGCCTGCAGCAGCATCGGCAGTTCGCCCACCTCGTCGAGAAAGAACGTGCCGCCGTCAGCGAACTCCAACAGGCCGATGCTTTTCGTGTCGGCGCCGGTAAATGCGCCACGCTCATGGCCGAAGAACTCCGACTCCAAGAGGTTCTCGGGAATCGCGCCGCAATCGACGGGCACAAAGGGCTTGCTCGAGCGTGGGCTGCGACGATGGATTGCGCGGGCGACCAGCTCCTTGCCCGTGCCGGTTTCGCCGATCACCAGTACATCGACGTTCGAATCGGCGATGCGCTCGATCGTGTCGTAGACTCGGCGCATTGCGGGGCTGGTGCCGATGATGTCGTCGAAGCTGTACGGCCGTTCGACCTGGCGGCGAAGTAGCTCGCGCTCGGCGGCAATGCGCCGCTGCGCCAAGACGCGATCGACGCTCTGGGCGAGATCCTCGGGTTTGAGGGGTTTGGCCAGGTAGTCGGCTGCCCCGAGGCGCAAGCCCGCCGTGGCGGTATCAACCGTTGGATTCGCAGTGACGAGAATCACCGGCAACGGATTCTTGGTTTCGCGCAAAGCGTCGAGCAGTGCGATGCCGTCGAGTCCCGGCGGATGCAGCGACGCAATGGCCACGTCGAAGTCTTCGCTCTTCAGCAGCCCGAGCGCAGGACCAACGGTGCGTTGGAACACGAGCTCGTTCGCGCCGTCGCGCGAGAGCGTTTTCCGGTAGAACTCCGCCGCCCCTTCGTCGTCGTCGACGATCAACAATCGTGCGGGTTGCATGGGTACCTGGGATTTGCGAACGACGACTCGCCTGGCCTTCAAATTCTAGCACCGCCCAGGGTGGCTCGACATGGTGGCGGCGGCCAACTATCGTCGTCGTAAACGCCGCTCGCCAATCTGACGGAATTCACGATCCATGGCCAAAACCCGAACCCTGCTCGCCCTGGGGGCCCACTACGACGACTGCGTGTTCGGCGTGCCGGGGATCATGCTCAAGGCGATCCGCAAGAATTGGCGGGTCGTGATCGTGTCGTTGATCGGCGATTATTCGGATTGGTCCCCGATCGGCAATCGCCAGCGCGAGCTGCTCGAGCAGACGGTGCAAATCTCGCGCGAGTACGGCGCCGAGATGCGCTACCTGGGATTCAAGTCGTACTCGTTCGAAGTCACCGAAGAAACGAAACGTGCGGTGGCCGAGGCGGTGGCCGATGTGCGTCCCGACGTGGCGTTGATGTTATGGAAGGAAGACCATCATGAAGATCATGTCGTAGCCTCGCGGTTGTGCCGCATTGGCCTGCGTTATCCGCTGCCGCTGGCCGAGGGACGAAAAGTCGGCGCGGTGCGCGATGTGTACGCCTACGACAACGGCCCGCGCCACACGATCGGCTTTGTGCCGACCGACTACGTGGACATCACCGACGAGTGGCCCAAGGCGATCGAGTGGCTGGGCAGGTTCATGGCCCTGGTGCGCAACGATCCATACGATGGCTCGAAACTCGACGGCCCGCAGCGCACCAAAGAGGCGATCGCGCGGTACCGCGGCATTAGTTGCGGGGTCGAATATGCCGAGGCGGTATGCGCGATGAATGCACGGGCACGCGAGATTCTGCTCTAGCTCGCACGCAGCGCCCGCAAGTGCATCGACTTCCAATCGAATCGAGGCCCAGCAGTTGTGCCCGTTCGGCGCCTGCCGGCGCGTCGTATTAGTCGCGCTCGCCCACGCAGTACAAATGCGCCCGTGCGCGAAGAAAGATGTGCCCATCGGCAATTGCCGGCGAAGCGGTGGTTTCGTCGTCGAGTTGGTTCTCGGCAAGCTTCTCGAAGCGGTCGCTGGCCGAGACGACCGTCGTCAGCCCTTTCTGGTTGAGAAAATAGATTCGCCCGTCCGCGGCCAAGGGCGAGGCTTTGAAGTTCCCGCCGAGGCGCTCTTTCCAGTGCTGCTTGCCCGTGCGGACGTCGAAGCATTGTGCGATGCCGTTGTCGCTGACCGTAAATAGCAGGTCGCCCCACACCACGGGGCAACAACTATCGGGAGTATTGTCGGGGTATCGCCACGCGATGACCGATTCGCTCAGCTTGCCGCCCTCGTTCGATGGCCCGACTGCCAGGCGAATGCCGGTCAGGTTCTTGCGCATGCCCGGCGTGACGAAGACCATGTCCTGGGCCAGGGTTGGGCCCGTGATCGTGCGCCCTCCGGTCAGGCCGTCGAGCCACCAAAGCTGTTTGCCGTTGGCGGGGTCGTAGGCGTCGATCTGATTCGCGCCCATGACGATCATCTCGATCCGATCGCCGACGCGATGAAAAACCGGCGTCGTGTAGGCATCGCACTCTTCGGCGTCTGCCACCGTCATGCGAGGCGTCTTCCACACTTCCTTGCCGGTGCGCTTGTCGTGGGCGACGACATAGCTGGGTGCGAGCGTCTCGGCTACTCCGGCCAAAGAATCCTGCATGCACACATTGATCACCAGTTCGCCGTGCAAGACTGGGCTATTGGCATGCCCCCACCAGATCGTGTAGGTGCCGTAGTCGCGTTGCAAGTTGCGCTTCCACAGCTCGTTGCCGTCGAAGTCGAACGCCGCCAAGTCGCCGTTGCCGAAATGAGCGACGACTACCTCGCCGTCGGTTGCGGGGCTGGGGCTGGCGTTATTGTGCAACTGATGGAATTTCTGCGTCGTACGTTTCTCCGCGGCGCGCGGCGTCTCGGCACGCCCCACGTCGCGCATCCAGACGGCGCGCCCGTCGGACTTCGCCAGCCGCAACAGCATCAATCGTTCGCCGTCTTGCGTGGTCACGAAGATCGCATCGTTCCAAATGGCCGGCGTGCTGGTGCCCCACTCGGGAATGGCGACTTTCCACTTCAGCCCGCCATGTTCGTTCCAATGGAGCGGCACGTTTCGTTCGACGCTGGTGCTGTCGCCGCGCGGACCACGCCACTGCGGCCAGTTTTCGGCGTGGGCCGGTACGCCGACCGCAACCAGAACCAGAAGCGCAAAAATGCGGAGCATGTTTAGGAACCTTTGAGCGGCTTGGCTAATTCTTTGTTGACCTTTTCGCGAACCGTGTCCTCGTCGGCATTTTCCAGCTCGATGTGGTTGCCGTACCCCGTGGCACGGCTTACGACCGTCGGCGTGCGCGGCAAACGCTTTTTGAAAATGTCATCTTCGGTGATCGACGTGAACAAAATCTCTTTACACCCTGTGCCGTATCGGTGGTAGTCGTAGGTAATGTAGATCGTTCCGTCCGGACCCTGCGTGGCATCGGGGTAGCTGACCTTGTCGCGTGGATCGAGCAGCAACTTGTGCTTCCAGGTCTTGCCATCGTCGGTTGAAAGGAACGCCGTCAGATCGCGCCGGGCATACGAAGTGCGGTCGCCCTTTGTGCGCCCGGGGCCGTCGTGGTAGATGAGCAGCAGGTTGCCGCTTGCCAACCGCAGCAGGCAAGCCCGTGTGACTGCGTTGGACATGAACGGCTCGGGAGCGGACCAGGTTTTTCCGCCATCGCGCGACGCGCTTTGCATCAGCCCGTGGTTCGTGCGCAGCACCGTCCACAGCGAACCATCGCGACGCTCGACGAGGCAATGCTCGTCGAAGTTGTCGAGTTCCGCGGGAACGGTGAACCCGCCCTGCCATTGCCACGTCGCGCCTTGATCGGTCGACCGCAGCACGCCGCCGACATGATCACCGACGCGCTTGGCCAACGGTGAACCATTGCGGACGTCGAGCGGAGCAAGCCAGGCGGCGTCGCGCGTCACGATCGGCTTGCCAAGCACAATGCCGTTGCTGATGAATCGCGGCACTGTCCAAGCCCACTCCGCGGCATCAGGCGCGTCGCAAACGGTCGCCCATGTGCCGGACGTTTCAGGGGCACCAGTGAACCCGTTCCAGAACAGCCATAACCGGCCGAGCGGATCAAGCCACGGCAACGGCTCGCCGGCTCGCACCCCCGCGCGGCCTCGAATCACCACGAGCGGCGCTGTCCAGCTTTCCCCCTGCTCGTTGCTGACCGCGAGTAAGCAATAGTTTCCGCGGTCGCCTTCCTTGCGCTCGCCTGAGTACCAGGCCACAAACAATCGCCCGGCGCGGCTGCGTTCGATGCTCGGAATGCCCTGCCAGAGCCGGTGCGCGTCGGCATACTCGGCGCTGGCGAACGGTTTGCTATCGACCGTGAAATCGGTTGGCGGTTCGGCGGCGTGCAAGCATGCGCACGCAAGCGACAGCACGGCGACGGCGATGAAGTGGAATCGAGACATGCCGCAGCATGGTGGGATGGTGAAGGGGCGGGCCATGGGGTAGGCGTCAACATTTTAGCCCGGCCGCGAGAAGGATGACAGCGCCCGACCGCCCAGCACGATCACAGAATTCGGCGTCGAAGGTCGAATTAAAAGGCAGCGGCCCCTTTGGACCATCACTTTCGATCAGCAGGTTTTACTATGCTCGTGCTTGCACGTCGGTTCGCGCTGTTGCTGATCGTGATGAGTGCCGCAAATGCTTGCCTGGCGGTCGATGGCCGTGCGCCGTACCCGACCCAGCACCCGGAATACAAGCCGGGCGGCTGCTATCACTATGGTTGGAAGTACAACCCGCACGCTGATTACGGTCCCTACTGGACCGGTCATCCGCGCCCGGTGATGAAAGCGGCGGTGCGCATCTTTTGCGGCGTGCCGTATCCGGGCTACTTCCATGGCCCGGTGCCCGGCACTGGCTTCGGGCGCTAATCAGTCGGCGAGCGGCAATTTGTTGGCCGCGCCTTCGAGCTCGCGCACATAACGAGGCACCGCGTAGCCCGGCAACCGGCGACGGAGTTCGGCAACGATCGCAAGCCCTTCGGATTCGGGCACCTCGAAGTGGGCGGCGCCCGCGACGCGGTCGAGTTGGTGCAGATAGTACGGCATCACTCGCAGATCGACGAGCCGTTCACAGAGTGCCGCCAGCACGTCAGCCGAGTCGTTCACGCCGCGCAGCAGCACCGCCTGGTTGAGCACGGGAATGCCGGCATCGACCAGCCGAGCGAGTGCCGCAGCCACGGCGTCGTCGATCTCGGCCGGGTGGTTGGCGTGCACAACCATGATCGGTGCGAGACGGCTGCCGCGGAGCCAGTCGACGAGTTCGGAAGTGATGCGTTCGGGAATCGTGATCGGCAACCGCGTGTGAATGCGCAGCCGGGCCAAGTGCGGAACTGCTGCGAGTCGATCAACCAACTCGGCCAGCAGCGAATCGACGATCGTCAACGGGTCGCCGCCGCTGAGAATCACTTCATGGATCGATGCGTCGGCCTCGATTTGTTCGATCGCCGGTCGCCAGGCTGCGAGCGATCGCGGAACGTCGTCGTACGGGAACGATCGACGGAAGCAGTAGCGGCAATGGATCGCACAGGCCGCAGTCGTGACCAGCAACACGCGTCCTGTGTACTTGTGCAGCAGCCCGGGAGCGACGTTCGCGGCCAAATCGCCGACCGGATCGGCCGTAAATCCCGACACGGCGATGGTTTCGTCGGCCAGCGGCAGCACCTGCCGCAGCAGCGGGTCGTGTGGATCGCCTGGCCGCATGCGGGCGATGAACCCCCGCGGCACAAACAGCGGAAAGCCGCTCGTGGCCATGCGGGCCGCAGCGGCAAAATCGGCATCGAGCCCTAACAAATCGCATAGCTCGGCCGGGTCGCGGACCGCCTGTTTCATGGCCTGCTGCCAGCGCAACACAGGCCTAGTCGATCTTGGCGGGGGCGATAAAATAGTCAGTTCTCGATTTCGAGGGATCGATGTCTAGCAGCGGCAGGCGATCGTCGTCTGCCAACAAGCATAACCCGGCGCAGGAAAGTTCAAGTGGCCAGCTACAACACCAGCGACTTCAAAAAGGGAATTAAGGTCCAGATCGACGGCGATCCGTACCTGATGATCGAGTGCAACTTCGTGAAGCCGGGTAAGGGCAACGCCCTGTACAAGTGCAAGCTCAAGAATCTGATTCGCAACACCACGCTCGAACGGACTTACAAGGGGGGCGATTCGCTCGAAGCGGCCGATGTGACCGAGATCGATGCCCAGTACCTGTACCGCCAGGGCGACAACTTCGTATTCATGGACAACGTCAGCTTCGAGCAGTACGAGCTGTCGTCCGACCAGGTCGACGATGCTTGGAAGTTTCTTAAGGAAGGCATGGTCTGCGCCATGGTGTTGTTCAACGATCGTCCGATCAGCGTCACACCGCCGAAGCAAGTGGTTCTGAAAATCGAGTATTGCGAGCCGGCCGTGCGCGGCAACACGGCCACGAACCTGACCAAGCCGGTAAAGGTCGAGACCGGCGCCGAGATCATCTGCCCGGCGTTTGTGGAAATCGGCGACCTGATCAAGATCGACACGCGCACCAGCGAGTACCTGGAACGGGCCAAGGAATAGCACGACCGGCGCTGCGGCGGGCTTCGTGAAATGAATCGGTAACTGACTGCGCCGTTCGGCCGCCGTTTATTGTGCCGTCTGATCGCTTGCTGAACTCGCCTCGGCGGTTCGGGTAGGCGATCGGGTTCGATTCACGCGAGGCATATATCCTCGCTGCTTGAACCCAACTACCCTTATGTTGCGCTAACGCGACGAACGTGCCGCAGGTACCGCATCATCGAGGCCGCAAAATGAGGAGATTCCTGTGGTGAAGCGATCGACTTTGATTGCGGCCATGGTGTTGTGCGCGACCGCTACGCTGGTCGAGAGCGCTGCCGGATCGTCGGGAGAATTCAAAGTCGGGTTCAGCCAGGTAAATATCACGCCTCCGATCGGGGCGATCATCACCGGCCCC
>DASZPI010000672.1:0-2296 GCA_035550355.1 Pirellulales bacterium | reverse complement strand
TGCGGCTCGAAAGGTTCACGCAACAAACTTTGTCGCCGGGCTGTTTGGCAGCCGAGGCGTTCTTGTTTGGGGATGTGTCTGCTTGCCGACGGGGCTGGTCAGGCCCGCGGCAAGCGCCTCGGCTGCGTTGCACAGTCATGCGGCGCGCGGGACGCCCGGTGATCGGGGTCGTTCAGCGGGCCGGGAGGAAATCGCACACGGCGCCCGTGGCTCCGACGATTTCCTGGAACCCCCAGCCCTCGACCTATCGTACCGGCTCGCAGACAGCAACTGGCGGCAGAGTAGTAGCTAGTGGCTAGTTGCTAGTTGCTAGTTGCTAGGGGAGCATGCTTGCCCCTGGCCGCTGTTGCCTGACCACTCGCCTCTTGCTTGCCGCCCGGGTGATGCTCGCGACTAGCGCCCCCATTGGCGCCGCGTTCATGGGCCGGGCGTTCCAAGAACCGACGCCTTGCCCACGCCTTCGTCTTTGAGGCAGACCACCCGCGGCCGCTGCGACTGGGGCTCATTCAACCGAGATCGCGCGCGATTGTCGAGCGCAGAAGTAGGCCACTCAGAGCCCTGAGCGTCAGCGATGGGTGTAACGCCATGCCGTGCGCTGAGCGTTGCACGCCAGGCACCCGACCTACGTTTCGGCGGGGTCGGGAGACCCGCGCCGAGCGCGAGTAGGCCACGCGACCGTGGCAGTGGTAGCTCGCCCCGGGGCGCATTCAGGCCTTTGGCATCCGCCAGCCGTCGGGCAGGGTCGCTTCTTTGTGCACCACGAGAATGCCGTCGCGGATCATCACCGCGCCGGTGTCGGGTGATTCTTCGAGCCCTTGTTCGTTGACGACGTGCACGCTGCGGCCGATGCGGCAGTTCTTGTCGACGATCACGCCGTCGATCAGACTGCCATCACCGATGCCGATTAACGGAAAGCCCGCGGCAGTGTCGGCGGCGATCTCGTCGGGCATTTGATAGAAGTCGTTGCCCATGACGATCGAGTTGCGAATCTTGACGTTGCGGCCGATGCGGCAGCGCAGGCCGATGATGCTGTTCTCGATCGTCGCCCCTTCTTCGATCGTGCAACCGTCGCTGATCAAGCTGTTGCGAATGGTCGCCCCCTCGACCACCGAAGGGGGCAAGAACCGAGCCCGGGTGTAGAGCGGCGCCAGCGATGAATTCAGCTCAAACGCCGGCGAGCGCTGGCACAGGTCGAGGTTTGCCTGGTAGAAGGCCTTGATCGTGCCGATATCTTCCCAATAGCCGTCGAACAGGTGGACCTGCACGCGATGCGTGCGGATCGACGTGGGAAAAATCTCTTTGCCGAAATCGTGATAGTCGGTCTTGGTGAGCACGTCGACCAGGCGGTCGCGATTGAACAGGTAAATGCCCATGCTCGCCAGGCAGTCGCGCCCGCGGCTCTCGATGCCATGACGATCGATCCACGAGGGATCGGTTCGCACGTGGGCCAGCTCGGCCTCGGTCTTCGGCTTTTCGAGGAAGCCCATGACGCGCCCCGAGTCGTCGAGTCGCATGATGCCGAACCCTGCCGCCTGCGTGCGATCGACCGGCAGGGCGGCGATCGTGACGTCGGCCTTCGACATTTCGTGCGTGCGAATCATCTGCCGGTAGTCCATGCGGTACAACTGATCGCCCGACAGGATCAGCACGTAGTCGATTCCCGGCTCTTGGATGTAGCGGATGTGTTGCCGCACGGCGTCGGCGGTGCCTTGGAACCAGTCGGTCGCTTCGTTGGTCTGCTGTGCCGCGAGCAGCTCGACGAACCCGCCGTCGAAATTGTCGAACACGTAGCTGCGGCGGATGTGCCGGTGCAGGCTGACGCTGAGGAACTGCGTGAGCACGTAGATGCGGTTGAGCCCGCTGTTGATGCAGTTGGACAGTGGAATGTCGATCAGCCGGTATTTGCCCCCCAGCGGCACGGCGGGCTTCGCTCGGAACTTGGTGAGCGGATACAGCCGCGACCCTCGGCCTCCGCCCAGAACGAGCGTGATCACATTCGACATAGCAAGTTTCCCAAAGCGTGCGATAAGGCGTGCCGACCCATGCCGGCGACGCATGCGATTCGTATGCCGGCAGCGTTATCGTAGCGCGGGCATCGAACATTCGCAACGCGTTCGCCCCCGGCGACTCGCCGAGGGCTAAAGTCGGCCGCTGCGCCCGCGTCACTCGCCGGCCGAGAGCAGCTTTGTCTTCGATCCGCCGTCGTGATACAGGTCGTACTTGGGATCAGCGTACGTGTCGAAGAACTTTGCGAGTTGGCCCGCCAGGTCGGCTTGGATTTCGCGATCGTCGGCCT
>DASZPI010000671.1:0-12210 GCA_035550355.1 Pirellulales bacterium | reverse complement strand
GCGCGGAAGGATCGCTCACCCAGATTGAGTGTCAGCTCCGGCGGCTTTTCGCGCTGGGTGACAAATTTCCGACCTGGCTCGATCAGGGCCTGCAGTTCCGATTCGTCGAGCGCTCGACCATAGAGCCGCACGTCGTCCATCATGCCGAACAATGCCTGACTGCCGGGCACGCGGCCGATGTGCAGGTCGGCTTTACGATTGTCGAGATCTGCCCCTGCGATCTTTCCCTTCGCAACGACGAAGCCGTTGACGTACAGGTTGCTTTCGGCTGGAGCGCGTCGTACCACCGCGGCAATATGCTGCCACGCATCTTTCACGATCGTTGCCGGCGCCGAAGCGATCGAACCGTTGGGCTTCGCATCGGGGCCAAACGTTTCGAACCGCAGAATGCCTTGATTGTCGGGCATCTCGAGGTACCAACCCGGCACCGGGCCGTAGCGGCCCAAGGCCACCAAGCCCGCCTGGCGAGTCATCTTCGGGTGTACCCACGCTGCGACCGTGAAATCGCCGGTGCCGACATTCAACGAGGGGTGGTACTTCACAACCACCGATTGCCCGTTGAGCATTGCCGATTTGCCAAATGGCGAGTCGACGAACTGCACTCCTTCTTGTGGCTTGCCGGTCAGCGCGGCGCGCTCGGGGCTGCTGGCGGCGTCGCCTTCCATCTGCCAAGCGCCGAGCAAGCCTTCGCCGAGCCGCGAGGCGTCGGCCTTAGCGAGTTCCACGAGGCGGGTATGCACATCCACCTGGTAGATGCCGGGCTCGTTGATCAAAAGCGAGCGTGGCCCCTTAGGATTGTTCCAAACGACCGCACGGGGCGCGTCCTTTCGCTTGGGCTTGTTCCCAGGTTCAAGCAGCAGGCCGTCGTCGTACTTCGCCGCCGTCACAGTCACGCGGAACTGACCGTGGTTGGGAAACTCTCGCAGCGCGATTTTGAAATTCGCGCTCGGACCATAGGTGTAGGTGTCGGTCGGAACGGCGGGTCGCAGCAGCAATCCTTCACGGCTGATCGAGAACGGCTCGCCCTTGGAATAGCCGACGCTTCCGCGCATGCAGGCGAACACCGCGTGATAGATACTGTCGAAATCGCGCCACTCGCGAATCGTGCCGTTGCCGATGTAACCTTCGATGAACCGCCACTTGGTGCGCATCCGCATCGGTTCGAATGGAAAGGGCTTCTCGGGCACGGGCTGGGTCACGACGAAGTCGTCGTTCTTTAGCAGCACGCTGAGCGCGCCCAGCACGAGCCGATCGCGACAAGGCTCGGGGTTGATCGCCGAACCGAACTCCATGCGGAAGTTCTGAATGCTCGGCTTTTTGCTCGGATCGACGATCGCACGGTTCAGCGCCTCGTCGGCAATCTGGAAGTACGCTTCGAGCAGCAACGGCGAAAGTTGCAGCGTCTGGCTGTTGTTCAGAAATCCGTCGCGTGACACGGCGTCGGGCGGCAGGATTTCGGTCAGGTCGTCGTCGATCTTCAACAGATCGCGCAACGTATTGCGATACTGCGCCACAGTAAGCCGACGCACGAGACCGTTCTTCGGCCTCGGACGGACTCGGGCGACATTTAGCGCGGTGTCGATCCAGCCGATCATGGCCTGTCGCTGGCCCGCAGTAGGCTGCGGTTCATCCTCAGGGGGCATTACCTCGTCGGCAATCTGTTTGCGCACCGCCTCCCAGGTTTTGATCTGCCGATCGTCGAGTCCTGCATCGAGATGATCGACGCGCACGCCCGACATCGCCTCGTCGATATTGTGGCAGCGCACACAGTGTTGCTTGAGAAACGGCCCAACGCGCGCGGCGAACAAATGCTCCAGCGCAGCGTCGTCTCCTTGGATAGAAGTTGGAACGGCAACCAGCAAAACGGCGCAGGCGATAGCGCAGCCAACCTGCTTCGTCATGGAAGAACCGATGCGTGATTTGGAGGGAAAACAGGCGGGGGCGGAAGCGGGCGATCGATAGCAATTCGCAGAAGGTTGATGATAGCCAATGCTCGGCGTGCGAGCATCGTTTTTCAGCCACAAACCACGATCAAGGCGCTCGCCAACTGAATACACTTGTCGCGCCGGCGCTGCTGATCGCCATCTGTGCCAGCAGTTCTCGGCCACGCCTGGTCCTACTAAACTGGGGCGAGATTGCACTCCAGCGGCCATAACAGGGGACCGTATGTTGAATTCAGCGATTAGTCGCCGGACGTTTTTGGCCGCCTCAGGAGCCGCGTTCTCAACAATGCCCGCTACTTCGGCAACGGCCGCGAACAACGCGCTCGACAATGTCTCAGCGATCGATTGTCAGAGTCATCTCTTCGCGCCGGCGATGATCGAGCTGATGGAAAAGCGAACCGTCGATCCCGTTGTCTATACGAGCGACGGCGTTCGATACCTGCGCATGGGCGATTGGCGGCGCAAGGTTCCGCCGTTGTATCTCGACGTCGATGCCAAGCTGGCGACGATGGATGCTGCGGGAATCGGCATGACCGCACTGAGCATCAATGACCCCGGGCCAGAGTGGTTCGGCGACGATGCGCCTGCCGTGGCGCGCATCGCCAACGACTTTGTCGCCGGAGTGGTCAGCCGTCATCCCACACGGTTCTTCGGTCTGTGTGTGCTGCCGTTGCTCGACATGTCGGCTGCGCTGGTCGAGTTAGATCGGGCAGTAAAGCAGCTAAAAATGCGCGGCATTCTGCTGTACACGAACCTTGCGGGGCGATTTCCGGACGAGCCCGAGTTTCGACCGTTATTCGCGCGTGCCGTCGAGCTCGACGTGCCGGTGCTTTTGCATCCCGCAAAGCCGATGACCACCGAAGTCGTCAAAGGTTACGAGATGACGAGCACGCTGGGCAACATGTTCGACAATACGATCGCACTCACGCGGCTGATCATGTCGGGTCTGCTCGACGAGTTCCCGCGCCTGAAACTGGTCTGCCCGCATTTGGGCGGCACGTTGCCGTACATCGTCGGCCGCATGGATCATCAGGTCACCGTGTTGAAACGGGGTCCCAAGCATCTGGCGCGCAAGCCGAGCGAGTACCTGCAAAGCATTTGGCTCGACATTGTCTCGCCGTTGCCATTGGCCATCAAATTCGGTTACGAGTTTATGGGCGCCGACCGCTTGCTGTACGCCAGCGATCACCCGTGGGTCGAGCCGCGCGTAATATTCGATAGCTTGGCCGAGGTGCAACTATCGGCGGCAGATCAGCAGAAAATCATGCGCGACAACGCACGAGCGCTGTTTCGCCTAGTCGCCGAATAATACGGCGCATGAATTGCGCAAATCGTTAAGGTCCATTGGTGGCAGTTCGTGCTCAGCGACTGGCGGGCGGCCCGCTTGCGCTGGTGAGGAATCATACCGAGCCCAATCGCCGCAAGTCGGCAAGTGCGCAAGCAATTGCAATCTCCGCGCTCATCGCGCGAAAAAGGTCCACACCCGATGTCGTCAACGTGCGTCGTAACCTATTGCGGTTCGACGACCACGTGAGGCGCAATGGCCTGGCTCTCGCTGAGAGGCGCGTCGGTCTCGGCTCGAAGAAGTTTCCGGTCACCGGCAAGCTTGGCGAACAAGTAGTAAAGACCTGGAATGATCAGCACACCAATCAGCGTGCCTAGAAGCATTCCGCCAACTGCGGTAGTGCCGATTGTGCGGTTTCCGATCGCCCCGGCGCCAGTAGCGACGACCAGCGGAATGAGACCAGCAATAAAGGCGAAGGAGGTCATCTGAATCGGCCGGAAGCGCGCTCTCGCGCCTTCGACCGCCGCCTCTTGAAGGGAAACGCCGTCGCGCCGTCGCTGGACGGCGAATTCGACGATTAGGATTGCATTCTTTCCCAGGAGACCGACCAGCATGACCAAGCCAATCTGAGCATAGACATCGTTCGCCAGCCCCAGGGCCTTGAGAAAAAAGAAGCATCCGAAAAGTCCAATCGGTAGCGACACAATCACAGCCAGCGGCAGGATAAAACTCTCGTATTGAGCGACGAGCACGAGATAAACAAAAGCGACGACGATGAAGAAGACATAAACCGCCTCGTTCCCCTTTCTTGCTTCGTCGTAAGAGAGCCCGAACCAACCGATGTCGAAGCCGCGAGGCAGCGTCTCGGCGGCGACCTCTTTGATTGCCGCAATGGCTTGTCCCGTGCTGTAGCCAGCACCGGGCGCGCATTGGATGGCGGCAGAAGTGTATAAGTTGTACCGAGTAATCTCATTCAAGCCTTGCTGTTCCTTGAGGGTCATGAACGCCGAGTACGGGACCATCTCGCCCTTGTCGTTCTTTACGAACAAGTTGTCGATGTCCGCCGGGTAGCGCCGAAACTCAGGCTTCGATTGGACAAATACCTTGTAGAAAAAGTTGAACCGCACGAATCCCTGCTCCCAGGTGCTGCCGATGAGCACGTTGAGATTATCCATCGCCGACTTGATTGTTACGCCCTTCTGCATGGCGACGTCGTTGTTAATGATCAATTCGTATTGCGGATAGTTAGCAGCATAGAAGGTAAATAGGTTTGACACCTCCTTGCGATTCTTCAGAGCGTTCATGAATGTTTCGGTCACCTGTCCGAGCCGCTGGTAATCTGCGGAAAAGGTTATGTCGAGCACGAGCATGGAGATGCCCCCGGCGGTGCCGAAGCCGGGGACTGCTGGTGGTTCGAAAAACTCAAGCTTCACGTTGCTGATTCGACGGCATCGCTCTTTGAGATCCTCGATGATCTGGCGAGCCGTTCGTTGGCGTTCGGACCAGTTTTTCAGATTAATGATGCAGGTCCCTGAGTTCGATCCGCGGCCTTCGGTCAACACCTCGTAGCCGGCCAGCGAGGTAACAGAAGCCACCTCGTCGATCGTCTTGGCGATTTTTTCGAGCTCCTGGGACTTGGCATTGGTGTACTCGAGCGTCGAGCCCGGAGGCGTTTGCAGAACGGCGTAGATAATGCCCTGGTCCTCGCCAGGAATAAAACCTGTCGCGAGTTGAGTGTTGATAATCAAGATACCTATGGCAAAGATCCCAACGACGGCCGAAGTCAACGTGCGGCGCATGGCAATTCGGCGCACGATTGCGGTATAGCCACCCGTGACCTTTGCGACGGCACGGTCAAAGGGGCGCTGCACAAACGGCAGAACAATCAGCCCAAGGCCGATCGGCCCCCACAACTCGTACGCCAGGTACGTTATCCCACCCAGGAGTAACAGGCCGGCGGCTGCCATCAGGAGCGTGGCGGCGCGGCCGCGGGTCCGCTTTAGGTTGCTGGAGTCCGGATCAACCGCTGCTTGCGTGTCGACGGTCGCATGCCTGTGCGGCTTGAGAATCATCGCGCACAGTACGGGCGTCAGCGTCAGCGCGATCAATCCCGACAGAATAATGGACGTGGCCATGGTGATCCCGAACTCGCGATAGAAGGTTCCGACCGCGCCGGGAATGAAAGTCACTGGGACAAAGACGGATGTCATCACGAGCGTAATGGCAATGATGGCGCCCGATATCTCGCGCATGACCTCGGAGGTTGCATGGTAGGGAGACAAGTGCTTCTGCGCCATCTTGGCGTGCACCGCCTCTACCACTACGATCGCGTCGTCTACCACGACTCCGATTGCCAGAACCATTGCAAACAATGTGATCAGGTTGATTGAAAGCCCCATCAACCGCAGGACAAAGAAGCTTCCGACCAGCGACACCGGCACCGCGAGGGTCGGAATCAGCGTCGATCGCAAATCGCCGAGGAACATATAGACCACGAGCGATACCAGAATGAACGCCTCGAGCAGGGTGTGCAGCACCTTTTCGATCGACGCGTCCAGGAATTTCGACACGTCGTAGGCAAACTCGTAATCCATCCCGGGCGGGAAAGATTGCTTCTTGATGATTTCAAGTTCCGACTTGATCGCCTCGATTACCTCGGCGGCGTTGGAATCGGGAGCCTGTTTCAGAACGATGGATGCCGCAGGACGTCCGTTGATATCGGAGTAGATATCGAAGAATTGCGGGCCCAATTCCACTTCGCCAATATCTCGCAGGCGCAAGATCTCGCCGTCGGGGTTTTCCTTCAAAATGATGTTTGCATATTGCTCTGGCTTGTTAAAGCGACCGATGTAGGTCAACACGTACTCTTTGGATTGCGACGTCTTCCCGGTCGCCTGCCCGAGGCGCCCGGGCGAGCCAATGATGCTCTGCTCGGAAATCGCCTTCATGACATTCTCGGTGGACACATCGTAAGCGCGCATTCGATCGGGATCGAGCCACACGCGCATCGCATAGATGCGATTGCCGAGATTCCTGGGAATGCCCATGCCTTTGATTCGCTTAAGCCGGGGCATGACGTAGACATTCGCGAAGTTAAACAAGTCTTTCTGATCGGCGTTTGGGTCCGTGCTGTAAATATTCACGTACATCAGCATGCTCGGCACGACCTGACTCACGAGAATCCCTTCGCGCACCACCAGGGGCGGAAGTTGGAACAACACAATGTTGACCCGATTCTGGACGTTCACGACATTGATATTGGGATCGGTGCCGGGCTCGAAATAGATCACGATCGTTGCTTCGCCAGCGCTGGTCGCCGATGAAGAAATAAAGCGCATGTTCTGGACGCCGTTGATCGATTGCTCCAACGGAATCAAGACCGCCTCGACCAAGACCTTGGCGCTAGCGCCTGGATAGGAAATGGAAACCATCACGGTCGGCGGCGCGATGTTGGGGAACTGCGCGATCGGCAGAGACCTGATCCCCAGCACGCCTAGGAATAACAAGACGATGGAAATGACGATCGCGAATGCCGGCCGAGTGAGTATTTTGGTGAACACTGTTCAGGCTTGACCCTGCATTGTCGGCGCTGAGGATATCGCTGAGCGGCGGCTACTCGGCGTGGAACTTTTGGTGCTTTAAAGCCTCTTCTGGAGCAACGAACTCGTATTGCACCTTTTGGCCTTCCTCGACTTCCCGAACACCTTCGAGAACGATCTTGTCGCCGACGCCAAGTCCGCTACCGACGACAAAAATATCCTCCAGTTCGTTCGTAACAGTGATCAGCGTCTGGTGCACGGTGTCGTTCTTATCGACAACCCACACGTAGCGCTTATCCAGAATGTCGAATGTCGCCCGCTGGGGGATCACAAGGGCGTTCTTCAAACTTCGCTGGATCTTGATCGTGCCGGTCTGACCGTGACGCAGCAGACCGTCGGGGTTTGCAAAATCGGCGCGAAATTTGATGTTCCCATTCTGATTGTTGAAGTCGGCTTCGATCGCATTGATCTTGCCGGGCTGTGGGAACGTTTCGCCGTCGGCCAGCACGAGCTCGATCTTGTCCTTCTCGCGCTCCTTTCGCGCTGCCATGTAATGGAGGTAATACTTTTCCGGTACGTTGAAGTACACCCACATTTCGCTGTTATCAGCCAACGTCGTGAGGATGTCTCCTTCCTTGATAAGGCTCCCTTCCCGCTGCAAAAGACGGTCGACGATGCCGTCGAAAGCTGCCCTGATGTCGGTAAAGTTCAATTCAGCCGCCGCCTGGGTGGCCTTGGCTTGCGCTTCCGCCATTTCGACCTTCGAGAGCGCTAGCTCGTTCTCAGAAACCACTTTCTTCGAGGCCAGCTCCTGCGTGTACTTGTACTTCAACGCGGCGAGCTCGGCCTTAGCGTTTTCGGCGTCGAGTTTTGCCTTGTAAAGAACGGGCAAAATCTGAAACATCAGACTCCCTTTCTTTACCGCCTGCCCTTCGTTAATCAGGATCTTTTCGAGATATCCGCCTTCCAGCGCACGGACCTCGATGTGGCGTCGGGAGCGAATCTGGCAGACAAATGACTCCGTGATCATGACGTCCTCGATCATGGGGGTGGTGACCACGATCGTCTGCTCAGGTTCGGACGCCGGCTTTTGCTGCTGAAAAAAAGACCGGAGTCGACCGGCAAAGAACCAGTCAAAACGGCCGGAGCTCGCGCCGACACCGGATCCCCATGTCGACATCGCCAGCAGGCCGCCCACGGCCAAGACGGCGATCAGCACGAAGGTAATGACAAGCCGTCGGTTGGTAATAAGCTTCATCGCATTCGCTACTCGAGCACGTTTGTGGCAGCGACGTCGGTGACTTGCCAAATGAGCACGGTCGTGCTCGCCAACATGCCGATCGCTACAACGGCCTTTTGCCAAAGCGGCTTTGTTTTGACCGCTGGATTTTCGCCCGGCCGTTCGGCCGCAGCCATTTGCTGGCGAGTGGAAGGCCGTCCCGTCGGGTGGTAGGCGCACAAGCTGGTCGGCCGCGAGAGCATTGCCGTAGTTCGCCGAACGATGTTCGCGATCCGCAGGTGATCCCGGCGCCCGGCGACTAATTCGCAAGAGACGCTCGACGCCGAAACGAAGCCTGCAACGAGCGATGCCCATGCCAGATAGGTAAGCCATGCGACCATGGCATCTTCATACCAATACTTACAGGCGGATCAAGGCCAATCCCGAAGCATCGTCGTACTTGCGATGCAGATGTACCGGCGACTCGGTTAGCATCAGCTCGAGCGTCGGCCGCACGATCGCATCAAGCAAGTGGCCGCCGAGCGCGGCACCGTCAGATTTGCCGATCACTGCATGAGCGTGCACCTTCGGTTGACCTTTTTCATCCTCTGCAATGTCGCCAACGAGCGAGACGACCTCGACTTGTTCGCTGACCGGGTTGCGTTTGTAGTCCTTCTTCGACCAGTCGAAGTAGCCTAACGTCGCCTTTTGGAAGGCACCGATCGCAGTGAACCGTGCCCCGCTTAGACCGTTTTCCTTGGCGAAGCGGGTGAGCACGCTCATCACTTCGTCGCCCGAGTCGAAAACAAGGACAAAGGTCCTTTCGCCACGCGTCTCGTGAAGCAGTTTCGATTTCATCAATATGTCTCTCGGTACTTTGAATTCCAGACGATCCACCCGGATAACGCGACCGCGGCTGCCGCGCACACGAGCGCAGCCGTTGCCCGGCCACGCTTGGGCTGATCGCTCGTGCGCGTGATCGATTGTCGCGGAAGGCCGCCGTGCATGGCCATCTGCAATACCTCGGCCAGGTGCAGCGGCCGGCGGCCCGTAGACTGGAAAATCTGCTGTTGGCAACTAAAGCCGTTGGCGATCACGAGAGTCTCGTCGCTGACCTCGCGCACGGCCGGCAAGAGCGCACGCTCGGCGCACGCCATCGACACGTCATAGTGCCCGCCGCGCTCAAAGCCGAATGAGCCCGCCATACCACAGCAGCCAGGTTCGGGCGTTTCGGCGCGCAGGCCCATTTTTTTCAGCAGCTCCAGCTCGTCGTCCATCTTCATCAACGCCTTGTGATGGCAGTGCCCGTGCACAATAGCCTCGCGGTCGATGTGCGGCGGCTGATACCCATCGACCTTGCGATTCAGGAACTCGCTAAGCAGAAACGACTGCTTGTGCAGTCGCTTGGCGTCTTCGTCGTCGGGGAACAAGTTCACCAACTCATCGCGGAACACCGCCAGACAGCTCGGTTCGAGCCCCACCAGCGGCACGCCGTTTTGAATCTGCGGCCGCAAAGTATCGAGAATCTCGCGCAGCAAACGCTTGGCCATGTCGAGCATGCCAAAGTCGTAGAGCGGCCGGCCGCAGCACAGCGAAGCCGTCGGCACGAGCACCTGGAAGCCGGCGGCTTCGAGCACCTCGACGGCGGCGCGGCCGGTTTCGGGATGGAAATGATTGTTGAACGTGTCGGGCCAGAGTAACACTTGCGGCTTGCCAAGATTGCGCACACCGCGACGTTGAAACCAGCTCTTGAACGTCTCGCGCGCGAATGGAGGCATTTTGCGGCGCGGGTCGATGCCTCCCAGCCATTTGGCAATGTCACGCAGCACCGGAGTCTGGCTGAAGAAATTGGCCACGCCCGGGGCGAGCGCCGCAAGTCGCGCCCACCAATGAATCCATCCCATCGAGTAGGCGTACCGCGGCCGCAGCCGACCGGCGTAGTAATGCGACAGAAACTCAGCCTTGTAGGTGGCCATATCCACATTCACGGGGCACTCGCCTTTGCATCCCTTGCAGGCCAGGCACAGGTCGAGTGCGTCCTTGACCGCTTCGCTGCGCCAACCATCGGTCAGGACCTCGCCGTTCATCATCTCGAACAGCAGATGAGCACGGCCGCGCGTGGAATTCTTTTCTTCGCGCGTCACCTGGTAGCTCGGGCACATTACCTGGCCGCCGGCCTTGCGGCACTCGCCGACGCCGACGCAGCGCAACGCGGCCCGGGCGAATGACGCGCGGTCGTCGGGAAAATGGAAATGCGTCGATGGTTGAGGGGGATTGTAGTCGGCGCCCAGCCGCAGATTCTCGGTCACGCCATAGGCATCGATCTTTTTGCCTGGGTTCATCTTGCCGTGTGGGTCCCAGATCGCTTTGAATTCACGAAATGCGCGGTACAGCGTGTCGCCGAACATTTTTGGTAGGAATTCGCCGCGTGCCTGGCCGTCGCCGTGCTCACCGGACAGCGAACCGCCAAAGCTGACAACCAAGTCGGCCGCCTCGTTCATGAACGAATTGAATTTTTGGATGCCCTGCGTCGTGTACAGGTCGAAGCCCACGCGACAGTGAACGCAGCCTTGGCCGAAGTGGCCGTACAGCGACGGCTCGTAGCCGTACTTCTGGAAGAGTTTGCGCAGCGCGGGAAGATAGTTACGAATCCGTTCGGGCGGCACCGCCGAGTCTTCCCAGCCGGGCCAACCATCGGGACGTCCCGGCACCCAAGCGGTCGCGCCGAGGCCGCCTTCGCGCACTTTCCAGATCATCTGCTCGCGCCGGGGATCGTCGAGCAGTTCCATGTGCGGAGCGTCGGCATGCGACTCGATTTTGGCGATGCATGCCCGAGCTTGTTCGTCAGCATCGTCTTTACTGTCGCCGCCGAACTCGACAATCAGAAAGCCTTTACCCGGAGGGAGCAATTTCAGATCCGCATTCTTGTCCCCCTTTTGTTCGACAAACTTGAATAGCAGATGGTCAAACCCCTCGAGCGCCGTTGGCTTGAACTCGAGGATTTCCATCAGGTGATTGCAGGCTTCGTAGATGTCGGGATAGCCAAAGATCACTAGGGATCGCGCGCGCGGTTCGGGCACCAGATTCAGTGTCGCTTCCAGGATGGTGACGAGCGTTGCTTCGCTGCCAACCAGCGCACGGGCGACATGGAACCCGTTTTCCGGCAACAGCGCGTCGAGGTTGTATCCCGACACGCGGCGTGGAAGCTGCGGAAAATTTTGACGGATTTCGTCGGCGTACTTGTCGCGGAATGCCTTGAGCTTTGCGTACAACTGACCGCGCGGGCCGCCTTGACGGATGATCGCTGCAAGCTCGTCGGACGAGGTTGCGCCGACCCGCATCCGCAAACCGTCGTACGTCAGTACTTCCAACTCGTGAGTGTTGTCGGCAGTCCGCAGTCCCCGATCATGCTTGGCACACAGCAGCGAATGGGCCCCGCAGGAATCATTGCCCAACATGCCGCCGAGTGTGCAGTGATTGTGCGTCGACGGATCGGGGCCGAATGTCAGGCCGTGCTGCTTGGCGGCATCGCGCAGGTCGTCGAGCACGCAACCCGGCTGCACGACCCCCAGCCGACGGTCGGCATCGATGCGCAGCACGTGGTGCATGTACTTTGAGAAGTCCATGACCACGGCAACATTGCAGCATTGCCCGCCGAGGCTCGTGCCGCCGCCCCGAGAGAGGATCGGGGCTCCGTAGCGGTGCGCCGCCGAAACCGTCTGCATCACGTCGACGTCGTGTTTTGGAATCACGACGCCGATCGGAGCTTGACGATAGTTCGATCCGTCGGTCGCGTACAATGCCCGGCTTCCGTCGTCGAAGCGCACTTCGCCGTCGAGCTTCGCCCGCAGCTCGGCCGCCAAGGCGGCAGCTCGCCCAGGTTCGATGGCCGTGCGACTGTCGTCGCGGCGCTGCCGCTGGAATCGTTCGTGCTCGTTCTCGTTGCGCAGAACTGTCAAGCTTTGCATTACAGCCTCACTCACGATCGCTATGGGAGTTTGACCACACAAGGTATTGACGGGCATCGGCTTCTTTAAGATCGAGCCCAAGGCCCGGTCGTGATCGATTGGGCACGAGCGCGCCGTTGAGCGGGGGCTGAAAGCCATCAAACAGCATGCGTTCGATGCGCGCGTGATCGTGAAAGTACTCCAGATGCCGCAACGGCAACGCAGCGCAGCAAGGATGCACGTGCAGCGACGGAGCGCAGTGGGCCGACATAGGCAG
>DASZPI010000670.1:0-5237 GCA_035550355.1 Pirellulales bacterium | reverse complement strand
GGTTCGCGCAACATGCCGCGCGGGAACACGTAGCCGCTGCCCCACGGGTCGGCTGCGTCGAGCAGCACGATGTCCAGGTCGCGTGCCAGCCGGCGATGTTGGAAGCCGTCGTCAAGCACGATCACTTGCGCTTCGAACTCTTCGATGGCCATGCGGGCCGCGGCGGCACGGTCGGCATTCTGCACGTGCGGCACGTCGGGCAGCCGTTGCTCGAGTTCGAGCGCTTCGTCGTTGCGGGCACCCGCCTCGGCAGCGTAGCCGCGACTGACGATCGTCACGCGCAGTTCGTGCGCGCGCAGCCAGCGGGCGATCCACGCGACCAGCGGCGTTTTGCCGGTGCCGCCGAGCGTAAGGTTGCCGACGCAAACGACCGGCGCCTGGACATGCTCGATCCGTGCGTGGCCGCGATCGTAGCGCCAATTGCGGATGCGCATCGCCGCTGAGTAACCGACCGAGGCGACTCGCAGCACTCCGCGCAGCGCCGCAGGAACCAGCCCTCGCTCGCGGCCGCTGACGATGGCCCGAAACCGCTCGGCCGTGCTCACAGCTTCTTGATGATCGCGTCGGCCATTTCTTTGGTGCCGACCGCGGTCGGGTCGTCGCGGTTGGCCTTCAGGTCGTAGGTCACGCTCTTGCCCTCGGCAATCACGTCGGCCACGGCCTTTTCGAGCCGCGTGGCGGCGTCTTTCTCGCCCAGGTGCTTGAGCATTAGCATGCCCGAGAGAATGAGCGCCGTGGGATTGACCTTGTTTAGCCCCTTGTACTTCGGGGCGCTGCCGTGCGTGGCCTCGAACACGGCGCCGTTGGGGCCGATGTTCGCTCCGGGGGCAACGCCCAGGCCGCCCACAAGTCCCGCCGCCAGATCGCTGAGCACATCGCCGTACAGGTTGGGCAGCACGAGCACGTCGTACGACTCGGGCTTCTGCACCAACTGCATGCACATGTTGTCGACGATGCGGTCTTCGAACTCGATATCCGAGTACTGCTTCGCCACGTTGCGGGCGGTCTCGAGGAACAGGCCGTCGGAGAACTTCATGATGTTGGCCTTGTGGACGGCCGTGACCTTCTTGCGGCCGTTCTCGCGGGCATAGTCGAACGCGCACTTCACGATCCGCTCGCTTCCCGAGACGCTGATCGGCTTGATGCTGACGCCGGTTTCGTCGGCGGCGGTCTTGATCTTGCCGGACTTCGATTTCTCGTTGATGAACTTGATCAGCTCGGCGGTCTCGGGCTTGCCGCGCTCGAATTCGGTGCCGGCGTACAGGTCTTCGGTGTTCTCGCGCACGATCACCAGGTCGACGGGCAGCATGCTGAAGTAGGTGCGCACGCCCTTGTAGATCTTGCAGGGGCGGATGCACGCGTACAGGCCGAATGCCTGGCGCAGGTGCACGTTGATGCTGCGAAAGCCGGTGCCGACCGGCGTGGTGATCGGGGCCTTGAGCGCGCAGCGGGTGCGCTTGATGCTTTCGAGCACCGCCTCGGGCAGCGGTGTGCCGGTGCGGGCCATCACGTCGACGCCTGCCTCTTGCACGTCCCAGTTGATCTTCACACCGGTCGCGTCGACGCAGCGGCGCGCGGCCTCGGCCAATTCGGGCCCCGTGCCATCACCGGTAATCAATGTCACTTCGTATGCCATGCCACGGAAACTCGCTGCAAGAGGTCGCTGGGAAGGGTCTGCGGAAAAACTAACAGATGCACTAGCGAGCGTCAAACCAACAGCAAACGCGATGCGTCCGCAAGAATCTTGCTGTTTGGCGAATGCGGGCCTACGCTAAACGGCGATCGAACCGCACCGTCGCTGGCACGCCCATGAATCGTTCACTTTCCCTGTGCCTTGGTACGGTCGTACTCGTTCTTTTGGGCACGGCGCTCGTTTCAGCCGACGGCGACTCGCGCCCCAATGTTCTGTTGATCGTGGTCGATAATGTCGGCTACGGCGACCTGGGCTGCTACGGCAACACGAGCAATCGCACGCCGAACATCGACACGCTGGCGGCTCAAGGCACGCGGCTTGCGCAGTTCTATTGCGGCTCGCCGACTTGCACCGCCAGCCGCGGAGCGCTGCTCACCGGTCGCCATCCGCTGCGCAACGGTCTCAACTGGCAACTGAAACCCGAAGAGCAACTCGGCATCGGCCTGCCGTTGGACGAGCGGATCATTCCTGCGTACCTGAAGCCGCTGGGCTACGCGACCGGCGCGTTCGGTAAGTGGAACATCGGTTTCGGCCCCGGCGGGCGACCGACCGAGCGCGGGTTCGACGAGTTCCTCGGGCATGCCTCGGGCAATATCGACTACTACCATCACCTGTACAACGGCCGGCTCGATACGTATCGCGGCACCGAGAACGTGCGGCTCGAAGGTTACTCGACCGATCTGTTCGCCGACGCGGCGATCGACTTCATCCGCCGCCATGCCGAGCAACCATGGTTCGTTTACCTGCCGTTCAACGCTGCCCATTTGCCGAATCAGCGCAACACGCCGCCGGGCGAAACGACTCAATGGCAAGTGCCCGCCAAATATCTGCAGGCGTACGGTTGGCCGGCCGACGAGCCCGATCCGCGACGGCGCTATGCCGCGGTGCTTACGGCGCTCGACGATGCGATCGGCCGCGTGCTGACGAGCGTCGATGCGCTGGGTCAGCGCCAGCGCACACTGGTGTTTCTGATGTCGGACAACGGCGGCGGCTACAACGAGCGCACCGGCGGAGACGTGGCGAGCAATGGGCCGTTACGCGGCGGCATTACGCAATGTTACGAAGGAGGCATCCGCGTGCCGGCCCTCGCTTGCTGGCCGGGCAAGATACCGGCCGGGGCCGTGAACGCTGCCCGGCTGTGGGCCATGGACCTGTTGCCGACGTTCGTCGCCGCCGCGGGTGGCCTGCCGGTGGATGATCGCGTGCTCGATGGCATCGACATGCTGCCGGTGCTCGCCGACGCGCCGGGTCCTGAACGCGATTTGGGTTGGCAGTTCCGCGACTACAGCGCGTTGCGGCACGACGATTGGAAGCTGCTGCGATCGAAGCCCGACGCTGCCTGGGAACTTTACGATCTGGCGCACGACGTGGGCGAGCAGCACAACCTGGCCAACGATCGGCCTGATGTGGTTGGCGATCTTGTGCAGCGGTTTGAGCATTGGCAAGCGGCGACGGCCCGCAACTCCGAGCACCGATCGGGACCGAAATCGCGATGACCCGAGGAAACCGTGCGATCCGGTCGCTTGCCTTGTTCGCGTCGTTGGCGGCTCTATCGCTTTTCGATCACTGCCAGGCCGACGAAGCGCGGCGGCCCAACTTGCTGTTGATTGTCAGCGACAACCAGCCTTACGAGGACCTGGGCTGCAACGGCAATTCCGCCATCCTTACGCCGCGGCTCGATCATCTGGCGGCCGAAGGCATGCGACTCACCGACTTCTGCGTGGCCTCGGCCATGTGTACGCCCTCGCGCGCGGCGATCCTCACCGGACGCTATCCGCTGCGCAACGGCCTGTACGACATGATTCGCAACGACGACGCAGCCGACTACGGTTGCCGCATGACCGAGATCGAGTATGCCGTCAGCCCCGAGATGACCCTCGGGCTCGATCCGCGCGAGATCCTCGTTGCGCAGCCGCTGCACGCGGCAGGCTACGCCACCGGAGTGATCGGCAAATGGGACAGTGGTCGGGCGCGGCGGTTCCTGCCGCTGCAGCGCGGGTTCGATTTCTTCTACGGCTTCGCCTGCACTGGCGTCGATTACTGGACCCACGAGCGTTACGGCATCCCGTCGTTGTTCCGCGGCAACGACCGCATCGCCGAAGATGGCTACACCACCGACCTGTTCTGCCGCGAGGCGCTGCGGTTCATCGACGACCACCGCGATCGGCCCTGGTTCTTGTATCTGCCGTTCAACGCTTGTCACGGAGCGTCGAGCTTCGACCGTGCCGGCCCGCAAGCGCCCGACGAGACGCTCTCGCTGTATCCGTCGAAGCTGAACGCGAAAACCCGAGCACGTTACGCCAGCCTGACTCGCATGGACGAGGCGATCGGCAAGATTCTCGATCGGCTCGATGCACTGCGGCTTGCCGATAATACGCTGGTGCTGTTCTTTTCCGATAACGGCCGGCTGAACTCGTTTGCTCAGTCGGGACTGCGCGTGCCGTTCGTCGCGCGCTGGCCTGGGCGGATACCCGCAGGTGCCGTCCGAAACGAGTTCGTCACGTCGTTCGAGATTTTCCCCACGCTGCTCGTGGCAGCCAAGGTCGAAGTGCCGACTGGACTGCACATCGACGGGTTCGACATGCTGCCGATGCTCGGCGACCACGCCCGCTCGCCGCGGCGCGAAATGGCATGGCACGAGCGCGACCGCAGCGCGCTGCGCGTCGGAAACATCAAGTGGATCGAAACGCCCGCCGGCAGCACGCTATTCGACCTGGGCGCCGATCCGAACGAGCAGCACGACCTGTCGGCAACCCGGCCCGAACTGGTCGCGGAAATGCGAGCGCGCTTTACGGCCTGGCGCAACGAGCTTGAAGCCTGCGAACCACGCGGCCCATTCCGCGATTATTGAAACAAAATGATCGGCTAGCCGAGGCACATATCGACTGATTACCACCGCGCTCGGGCGTGCTTCAACGGCAGCCACGCGCCATTCTCTTTGCTGCTGGCCACCGCCTGCTGGATGAAGTACATCCCTTCCACGCCGTCGTTGACGTTGGGGTAGATCGTGTTCACGCGCTCGAACTTCTTCCCCTCGGCGCGTTCGACCATCGCATCGAACGCGAAGCGATACACGTTGCCAAACGCCTCGAAGAACGCCTCGGGATGGCCGCCCGGCAGGCGGCACGACGCCTTGGCGATGTCCATCATGTACGGTGCGCCGGGATTGCGCGTGTACACCTTCAACGGCTCGCCGTTGCGGCGCACCAGCAACTTGTTCGGCTCCTCCTGGTGCCACTCGAGCGCTCCCTTGGTGCCGTCGACCTCGATGAACAGATCGTTCTCGCGGCCGTGGCTGATCTGCGAGGCGGTCACGGTTCCCAGGGCGCCGTTCTCGAAACGGATCACGGCGTGACCGTAATCGTCGAGCTTGCGACCGGGAGCGAAGATCTTAAGGTTGCAACTGATGCTCTCCGGCAGCAGCATGGTGATGTACCGCGCCAAGTTGTAGGCGTGGGTGCCGATGTCGCCGAACGAGCCTGCCGCGCCGCTCTTGCTGGGGTCGGTCCGCCAGGCGGCCTGCTTCTGATCGTCGGTCTCGATC
>DASZPI010000669.1:0-1689 GCA_035550355.1 Pirellulales bacterium | reverse complement strand
GTGCGACCATTCGTTTGTTCAAGTCCACTGAGCGCCGCGAGTGCTTGCAATCGAGTTTGAGGGCGTGTTGCTCGGATCGCGAGGGCTTCAAGCTGATCGACTTGGCTTTTCGATGGCGGTGCCGAGCTAACGAGCGACTGTTGCGCCAAGTCGCGCACCGTGCCGCTCGGGTGATCGAGCGCTTCGACACTGGCTACGTTGATTGGGAACGGCCGCGGACGTTTATCTTTTGGAAACACGCGATAGATGCGACCACGGTCGTGCCCCGCACGAACGTCGAGCCGTTTCTGCCAGTCTTGGGGAATCCACTTGGGATGCTCAATCACCAGCCGATACATGTCGACGATCCACAGCGCGCCGTCGGGCCCGGTGCGGACCATTACGGGGCGGAACCAATTGTCGGCCGACGCGAGGAATTCGGACTTTTGTTCTTCCGGAGCACGGTGACTGGTGAAGGTCGGGCCGGCGGGCTCGACGATCTCGCGATGCACCAGGTTGTGCACCGGCTCGCAGACGAACGAATTGCCGGCGAACGCAGGTCCGAACAATTCGTCGCGATAGAAGCATGCTCCGCAGGCGCTGGTGATGCGATTGGCCCGGTCGAGATCGTTGAACCGCGCGACGGTCTTGCTGACCGGAAAGATCGGCGCAGCGCCGGGCGCCTCGGGCACCTCGACCTTCGTGCGCGGCGCAACCAGCCAGCGATTGCGGCGCAGGTATTCGTCGGGCAGCACATAATGCGTGAGCGGCCGGCTGTTGCCCGTGCCAAACCAGTTGCCCCAATCGTCGTGGTCGCGACCGAATTGCGACCAGCCGGTTTGCAGGTCGATCTCGCCGGTGTCGGGGCGAATGCGGAAGTCGTAGCCGCGAATGTCAACTTCGCGATCGTCGATCGGCTTGCCGTTCAATGCGTTCACGGCCCGAATCTTGCCGGCACTGTCGCCGTTGGCGCAATGAATCCAATTGTCGAGCCCCCAGCGCAGGCCGTTGACCCGATGCTGCTGGTTGCCTTCAGCGAATCCGACGAACAGCGGCACGCGCCGGTCGGCCCGGCCATCGCCGTCGGTATCTTCGGCGTAGAAAATCTCAGGCGCCGCGGTCACCAGCGCGCCGTTGCGGTAAGGCAATACACCGTTGGGAAAATTGAGGCCGTCCAAGAACAAGGTCGAGCGATCGTAGCGCCCGTCGCCATCGGGGTCGTCGAGCACCCGCACGCGGCCGCCGGGCTTGCCGTTGCCTTCGGCATCGAAGGGGGGCACGCCGAGCGGATAGTCGGCCATCTCGGCAACCCACAGCCTGCCGCGCGGGTCCCAGGCAATCGCCACGGGGTCCATCACCAGCGGCTCGGCGGCCACGAGCTCGATTTCAAAGCCGTCGTGCAGCACGAACGATTTGAGCGCGTCGGCCGGCGAGAGAGGCGGCGCGCTAAAGTCGTCGGCCGTCAGGCGCTGCGCAAGCGCAGCACTCAAAACGAACGAAACGAGCAACCAACGAGGCATAGACATGCGACCGGTGAGCGAATCGGGGAATGCAATTTGGAGGGCTAGGCCATTGTAGCTGGGCGCCGCGCTGGCCGCACGCCGCCAGCGGTCGTGCGCCTAGCGGAAGTGCATGGCCCGAAGCGGTCGGTCGCGTTCTGCGGCGCGCAGCGATGGGCTGCTTGCGGACCGAGTCGCTGTCGTTATAATT
>DASZPI010000668.1:0-5181 GCA_035550355.1 Pirellulales bacterium | reverse complement strand
CCAACTCGCGACCCTTTGGATCGATGAGGGCGATTTCGCCGTTGCGGGTGAGCACCACCTGGTGGCCTTCGTCGTTGCGCACCACCTTGAGGCGGGTGAACTTGACGATACCGCCCTTCTTGGCGCGGCTTTCCTTGTCTTCGACCGCGCGCTGACCCACGCCACCGATGTGGAACGTACGCATGGTGAGCTGCGTGCCCGGCTCGCCGATGCTCTGCGCGGCGATGATGCCCACCGCCATGCCTTCCTCGACCAGCGATCCGGTCGACAGGTCCATGCCATAGCACAGCCGGCAAACGCCGAGCGCCGCGTCGCAGGTCATTGGACTGCGCACCTGGATTTTCTCCAGGCCCAGCTCTTCGATCCGCCGACCGATGGCCGGCGTGATCAGCTCGTTTTCCTTGACGATCACTTCGTCGGTGATCGGGTTGACGATGTTCGCCCGGCTCACGCGGCCGCGGATCGAATCGCTGAGGCGGACCTCAACTTTCTCGCCGCGGTAGATCGTCCCCTTGGTGATGCCTTGCGTGGTGCCGCAATCCTGCTGGGTGATCACCACGTTCTGCGCCACGTCGGCCAGCTTGCGCGTCAGGTAACCCGAGTCGGCCGTCTTGAGCGCCGTATCGGCCAAGCCCTTGCGGGCACCGTGCGTCGAGCTGAAGTATTCGAGCACGGACAGGCCTTCGCGGAAGTTCGCCTTGATCGGCGTCTCGATGATCTTGCCGCTCGGCTTGGCCATCAAACCACGCATGCCGGCAAGCTGGCGAATCTGCTCGACGCCACCGCGGGCACCCGAGTGGGCCATCAAGTAAATCGGGTTCACGTAGCCGGGGAAACGCTGGTCGTTTTCCAGCTCGGCCATCATTTCGGTGGTGATGCGTTCGCGGGCGTGGGTCCAGGCGTCGAGCACCTGGTTGTAGCGCTCGACCTCGGTGATCACGCCGCGCTGATACAGCTTCTGGAACTTGAGCACGGTCTTTTCGGCATCGCCGATGATCCGCCCCTTGCTGGGCGGTGTGATCAGGTCGTCGGTGGCGAACGACAGGCCGCTGCGGGTGGCCGAGCGGAAGCCGAACCGGTTCATGTTATCGAGCAGGTCGATCGTCTTGCGGCGGCCCAGGATGGCATAGCAGTCGCTGATGACCTTGGCCAGTTCGCTCGAGCGCATCGGCACGTTGTAGAACGGCATCCCGTCGGGCAGGGCGTCGTTGAACATCACGCGGCCGATGGTGGTCTCGATGATCGCGCCGGGCTTGCCGTCGCCGGCTTCGGTCTTGAGCCGGCGATGGGCTGGCAGGCGGACCTTGATGCGGGCGTGGGTCTGCACGACCCCTTGCGCCTCGGCCAACAGCACTTCGTTAATCGAATTGAACACCATGCCTTCGCCCTTGCGATCGGGGATCGACATGGTCATGTAGTAGCAGCCCATCACCACGTCCTGGCTGGGGCTGATGATCGGCGCGCCGTTGGCTGGGCTGAAGATGTTGTTGGTGCTCATCATCAGCGTGTGGGCTTCGACCTGCGCCTCGATCGATAGCGGCAGGTGGACGGCCATCTGGTCGCCGTCGAAGTCGGCATTGAAGCCCTTGCACACCAGCGGGTGCAGCTTGATGGCGTTGCCTTCGACGAGCGTCGGCTCGAAGGCCTGGATGCCCATGCGGTGCAGCGTGGGGGCGCGATTCAACAGCACCGGGTGATTGCGGATCACCTCTTCGAGAATGTCCCAGACTTCCTCGTCCTTGCGCTCGAGCATCTTCTTGGCGCTCTTGATGGTGTCGGCGTGGCCGAGCTCCTTCAAGCGGCGGATGATGAACGGCTGGAACAGTTCCAGGGCGATCTTCTTCGGCAGACCGCATTGGTGCAGCCGCAGGTTGGGACCGACGACGATCACGCTTCGGGCCGAGTAATCGACGCGCTTGCCGAGCAGGTTTTCGCGGAAGCGGCCTTGCTTGCCCTTGATCATGTCGGTGAGCGACTTGAGCGGGCGATTGCTCGAGCCGAGCACCGGGCGCTTGCAGCGGTTGTTGTCGAACAGCGCGTCGACCGACTGCTGCAACATGCGCTTCTCGTTGCGGATGATCACCTCGGGGGCGTTGAGGTCGACCAGCTTTTTGAGACGGTTGTTGCGATTGATGATGCGGCGATACAGGTCGTTCAGGTCGCTGGTGGCGAAGTTGCCGCTATCCAGCAGCACCAACGGCCGCAAGTCGGGCGGAATGACCGGGATCACGTCGAGCACCATCCACTCGGGCTTGTTGTCCGAGTCGCGGATGCTTTCGACGATCTTGAGCCGGTTGATCAGGTCCTTTTGCTTTTGCTTCGAGCCGGTTTCGGCCAACTGCTCGCGCAGGTCCTTCGACAGTTGCACCAGGTCGAGCGCGGCCAACAGCTTGCGGACCGCTTCGGCGCCCATGTCGGCCTCGAACGCGCCGTCGCCGTAGGTTTCGCGGGCCTGGCGGTACTCTTCCTCGGTCAGCAGTTGCTGCCGCTTGAGCGGCGTGTCCTTGGGGTTCACTACCACGTAGTCCTGAAAGTAGATCACCTTCTCGAGGCTCGTGGTCTTCATGTCCAACAAGTTGCCCAGGCGGCTGGGCATGGCCTTGAAGAACCAGATGTGCACGACGGGAGCGGCCAGCTCGATGTGCCCCATGCGCTTGCGGCGGACGCGCGAGTGCGTGACCTTGACGCCGCAGCGGTCGCAGATCATCCCCTTGTACTTCATGCCGCGATACTTGCCGCACGAGCATTCCCAGTCCTTTTCGGGTCCGAAAATGCGCTCGCAGAACAGGCCGTCTTTTTCAGGCCGGTAGGTGCGGTAGTTGATCGTCTCGGGCTTCTTCACTTCGCCGAACGACCAGCTACGAATATCGTGCGGCCGGGCGAGGCTGATTTTGACCGAGGCGTAATCGTTAATGCGATCGTAGGATGTTTCGCCGATGCTCACTGTCATTCTCCAAGGGACCGTCCGTTCGGACACCCAATGTATCGTGAATGACGAATGTCTAAGGTCGAATGACGAGAGAATGACGAACCACGAATGACGAACGCGGGGGCTTCGTCATTCGGGCATTCGTCATTGGTCATTCTTTAGACATTCGTCATTAGTCATTCGTCATTCGCTACCTACACCCGTCGCTTCTCCAACTGCATGTTCAGACCGAGGCCGCGGATTTCGTTCGTGAGCACGTCGAAGCTGGCCGGGGTGCCGGCTTCGAGCGTGTTCTCGCCCTTGACCATCGACTCGTAAATCTTCGTGCGTCCTTCGACATCGTCGCTCTTGACCGTCAGCAGCTCCTGCAAGATGTACGCCGCCCCGTACGCCTCGAGGGCCCAGACTTCCATTTCGCCGAACCGCTGCCCGCCAAACCGCGCCTTGCCGCCCAACGGCTGCTGGGTGATCAGCGAGTACGGGCCCGTGCTGCGGGCATGCACCTTGTCGTCGACCAGGTGGTGCAGCTTGAGCATGTAGATGTAGCCGACGGTGGTTTGCTGTTCGAGCGGCTCGCCGGTGCGGCCGTCGTACAGTTGCGTCTTGCCGGTCGTCGGCAGGTTGGCTTCCTTCAAGCACTCGTGGATCGTCTCTTCGGTGGCGCCGTTGAACACGGGCGTAATCGCCTGGAACCCCAGCTTCGCCCCGGCCCAGCCGAGGTGCGTCTCGAGAATCTGACCCACGTTCATACGGCTGGGCACGCCCAGCGGATTGAGCAGGATTTGCAGCGAAGTGCCGTCGGCCAGAAAGGGCATGTCCTCGACCGGCAGAATCTTGGCGATGACACCCTTGTTGCCGTGACGGCCGGCCATCTTGTCGCCGACGCTGATCACGCGCTTGGCGGCCACATAGACTTTCACCATCTGTAGCACGCCGCTGCGCAGCTCGTCGCCGCGTTTCATCGAATTGAGCTTGCGGTCGCGCTCGTCGATCATGGCTTCGACGTTCGTCCAGTGCGTCTTGTAGGCCTTTTCGACGTCGGCCTTACGCTGCGGGCTGCGGATATCGAGCTTGTCGAAGATGTTCTTGAACCGCAGGGCCGCCTCGACGATGAACTTGTGCTCCTGGTTGTGCACCAGCGGCGTGCCGTCCTCGTCGGTCAGCGGGCGCTGCAAGACCGCTTCGATCTCTTCGACCATCTTGCCGAACGATTCGGCGATCTTCGCGTTGCCTTCGTTCTCGGCATCTTTGAGCGCCTTCTCGAAGGCACGGCGTTCTTCGTCGCTGAGGCTCAGGCGGCGCGAGAACTTTTGCGTGTGGATTACGATTCCCTCGACGCCTGAAGGCACTTCGAGCGAGTCGTTCTTCACATCTTCGCCGGCGCGGCCGAAGATCGCGTGCAGCAGCTTCTCTTCCGGAGTGAGCTCGGTCTTGCTCTTGGGCGAGACCTTGCCGACCAGGATGTCGCCGGGACGCACGTAGGTGCCGACCCGCACGATGCCGCCTTCATCGAGATTGCGCAGCGCCTTTTCGCTGACGTTCGGGATGTCGCGGGTGAACTCCTCGCGTCCCAGCTTCGTCTCGCGAATTTCGATGTCGAACTCTTCGATGTGGATCGACGTGTAGGTGTCGTTCTGCACCAGCTCTTCGCTGATGATGATCGCGTCCTCGAAGTTGAACCCGTCCCAGGCCATGAACCCGACCAGCACGTTGCGGCCCAGGGCCAATTCGCCCTTGTACGTGGCGGCGCCGTCGGCAAGCACCTGGCCTTTTTCGACCTTCTGGCCGACCTCGATGATCGGCTTCTGGTTCTGGCAGGTGCGCTCGTTGAGGCCCACGTACTTGCGCAGCGGGTAGACGTCGTCGCCGACCTCGATCCGCTCGGCATCGACGTACGTGACGGTGCCCTTCTTGCGGGCGCGGACCAACATGCCCGAGTTCTGCGCGACGCTCCGCTCCATGCCGGTGGCCACGACCGGCGGCTCGGTCACCAGCAGCGGCACCGCCTGGCGTTGCATGTTCGAGCCCATCAGCGCGCGGTTGGCGTCGTCGTGCTCGAGGAACGGGATGAGCCCCGCGCTCACGCCGACCATTTGGCTGGGCGCGACGTCCATGTATTCGATCTTGTCGGCCGGCACGAGCTCGAAGTCGGCGCGGTGGCGCGCGATCAGGTTGTCGCCCACCAGCTTGCCGCCTTCGGTGTGGGTGTCGGCCGGGGCCAGGAAGGCTTCGCTCTCCTGGTCGGCACGCAG
>DASZPI010000667.1:0-12039 GCA_035550355.1 Pirellulales bacterium | reverse complement strand
TTCAAAGCCAGCGAGGTGCTGTTGACCAGTACGCCAAATTGTCTGTTGCCGGTAAGCGCGATCGATGGGCAAGCCATTGGCGGGGGTCGGCCGGGGCCGGTGTTCACACGACTTTTACAAGCCTGGAGCGATGCCGTAGGGCTGGACATTGCTGGGCAGGCGCTAAAATTTGCAGTGCCCGGGAGCGCCGCGACGTCGCAAGGCGTCTAATCGTTGACATTCGTCCGTCGGCGTCGCAAGATTGGCTATTGGCGAGCATTTTCGCCTGGCCGCTGGGCACCGGCGTGTACTCTTCTTTATTCCGTCGTCGATCAGTAGCGGATTAGCGACTCATGGCGCAGCCTTTGGCCGTCTGGGGTATCGATATCGGCGAATCGGCGCTTAAGGCGCTGCGTTGCACGGTCAACGAAGACGCCAGCCGGATTACCGCCACGGCATTCGATTACATCGAGTATCCCAAGATCCTCAGCCAGCCCGACGCCGACCGCAACGATCTGGTGCGCGAAGCCCTGAAGCAATTCCTTTCGCGGAATGCGGTTCGCGGCGACCGCATGGTCATTTCGGTCAGCGGCCAAAGCGGCCTGGCACGGTTCATCAAGCTGCCGCCAGTCGAGGCCAGCAAGATTCCGGACATCGTCAAGTACGAAGCCAAGCAGCAGATTCCCTTCCCGCTGGAAGACGTGGTTTGGGACTACCAACAAATGAGCGGCGGGGCGACCGAAGAAGGCTTCGCGCTCGATTCGGAAGTCGGCCTGTTCGCCATGAAGCGCGACCAGGTTTACAAATTCCTGAAGCCGTTCGACGACGTCGATATGGAGGTCGACACCGTCCAGCTCACACCGCTGGCGCTTTACAACTACGTGGTCTTCGACCAATTGACGAAGCTGCCGCCGCCCGATGAGTACGATCCCGACAATCCGCCCGAATCGGTCGTGGTGATGTCGTTGGGAACCGACACGACCGACCTGGTGGTGACCAACGGCTTCAAGGTTTGGCAGCGCAGCGTTCCGGTCGGGGGCAACCATTTTACCAAGGCGTTGGTCAAAGATCTGAAGATGAACTTCGGCACGGCCGAGCATCTGAAGCGCAACGCGGCCCAGGCCGAAGACCCGAAGGCATTGTTCCAGGCGATGCGTCCGGTGTTCAACGAGCTGCTCACCGAAACGCAGCGATCGTTGAACTTCTTCAAGAACATGGATCGCAAGGCGAAGATCGCCCGCGTCGTGGCGCTGGGCAATGCGATCAAGCTGCCGGGTCTGCAAAAATATCTGGCGCAGAATCTGAGCCTCGAGGTGACGAAGGTCGATGCGTTCCGCGGCCTGTCGGGCAGCGGCGTGGTCGATCAACCGGCATTCAAGGAGAACCTGCCGGCGTTCGGCGTTTGCTACGGGTTAGCGCTGCAAGGGTTGAATAAGGCGAGCATTCACACCAACCTGTTGCCGCTGGAAATCCGTCAGTTCCGCAAGATTCGGGCGAAAAAGCCGTGGGTGGTGCTCGCCGCCGCGTCGCTGCTGCTGGGCCTGAGCGTGAGCTATTTCAGTTGGTACGCGGCGCTGAAGTCGGCGTGGCTGGACGAGGGGACCAACTCGTTCAAGGCGCCGCTGACCCAGGCCCGCGGCGTGATCGCGCAGGCGAATCAGTGGCAAAGCGAATTCGACGAGGCGAAAGCCCGGTTTGCCAAGGCCGACGAAGTGGGCCAAAGCATCTTGCAGAACTTCCAGCATCGCGACACCTGGTTGAAGTTCCTCAAGGCGGTCAATCTGTGCTTGCCGCGCAGCGAGGGCGAACGTGCGAAAGAATTGTATCTGCGCGACGAAATCAAGATCGACGCGTTCCATTGCCGTTGGGAGCCGCGGCTCGAAGACTGGTACGCGACGACCGTGCAGTACCGTGAAGCGGACGCTGCCAGCCCCGAGGCCGCCGCGGCGGCGCCGGCGATCGACCCCAATGCGCCGCCCCCAGAGCCGGCGCCGCAATTCGATGCCAACGGCAACCCGATCGCTCCGGCGCCCGCAGCGCCCGTTGCCGGCGGCCCAACCGGTCCAGGTTGGGTATTTCAAGTGAAGGCTCATCATTATCGCAATATTCGCGCGGAACCGCAGAACCAAGGCGTTCAATTTCTGCGCCGCACGCTGATGGCGAATCTGGAGAAGGACGAGATCGCTGTGCCGCAGGCGCTGCGCAAAGATGGCGAGCCGTCCACGTTTCCAGTGAAGAAACTGGGGATTGAGTACCCGGTGCTCGTCGGGGCGCCGAACATCGATTGGGACTTCAAAATCGACGAGCCAAACGAGGATGCCGATCCGATGGCGGTCGGTAAGCCTGGGGCCGGCATGGTGAAGAAAGACGCCCCTCGATACGACTTCAAACTGCAATTCTGCTGGCAGCCCTTCCCCCCACCGCCCCCGCCGCCGCCGCCGGGCATGGACTTTGGCGGGGTCGCCGTACAGTAGCGAACGACAACCGGTGGCGCCGAACCACCGACGAGGGACACGCGATGGACAAGGTCAAGCAATACTGGGCCCAATTTAAGAAGCACCATTTCTGGGTGCTGTGCGGCGTCATTTTGATCGCCTCGCTGGTCACCTGGAATATGGCAACCAATCAGGTGCGAGCAAAGTACGAAGAGAATCAGCGCACCATTAAGAGCACGTATTCCACGCTCTTAGCGCTGAAGCAAAAGACCAGCCCCAACGAGTCGTACATCAAAGCGTTGGCAGGCGAAGAGACGAAAATCCGCGGCCAAGTCAACCGCGCCACCGAAGTCGCCTTCAAGGAACAGAAGAAGGTACTGCCTTGGCCCAAAGAGGTCGCCGACGCCGCCAAGCTCAAATCGACCGACGAAATTCCGCTGGCGCTACGCGACAACTATCAGAACCTGGTGATTTTGCCCGAGCTCAATCGCATCTTCGAAAAAGTGCAACTGCGCAAGGAAAAGCCTCGCGCCGGCGGCGGGCCGATGGGTAATCCGATGGGAGGCGCCAGCGCCGGACCGGTGGATTACCAGGGCATCGTCAACTGGAAGGCGGACGATCGCCAACGCATCATCGATCGCTATCGAGTGACGTCGCGGCCGTCGACGATCCGCATGCGCACCACGCAAGAGGACCTGTGGGCATTCGAGTCGTTGGTAGACATTGTGCTGCAATTGAACAAAGGTGCTACCGACAACCTGAACGCAACGGTCAAAGAGATCGATATGTTTGCCGTTGCCCAATGGGCTACGCGACACGACCAGGAGCATCCGGGCGCTGACTTGGGCATCGAGGGCGCGCCCGCCGATGGGAACGCCGTCGGTGTAGCACCCGGGGGTGAAAGCCCCTTGGTTCAGTTGCCCGATCAGGCCGGGCAAGCGATCGGCGAGTCGGCGCCGAAAGATCCCGACATGGTGTTGCTCGAAGGTCGCTACCTCGACGCGGACAACAATCCCGTCGCCGCCGACGCGGCCTTGGGTTATTTCCGCAAGCAGGGAGCCGGTGGCGAGCAGCCCGTCGGCAACCCGCCGTTTGCCGAGTTCAAGCAGATGGCGGTCGTGATGAAATTTCTCATGGATCAGCGGAAGGTGCCCGAGCTGCTCGCGGCATGCGCCAATTCGCCGCTGCCCATCGAGGTGCGGCAGGTTTTGATGCAGTTGATCGACACCGACAGTAAGGAAGTCGATCCCGAAGCACGTCATGCCGGCGAACGCGGCCCGTTCGACGCTTCGATCGAGGTTCGCGGCATCGTGTACATCTATACCGAGCCGGACGAGAAAAAGCTCGGCACGGGCTCGGCACCGCGACCTGCCCAGCGTTCGTTTGGTGTTCCGATTCCATCGACCGGCGGCGGCGCCGCGGCGCCGCCGCCGGCCCAGCCCATTTTCTAGCCGCCAGCTACTCACCGCGCCGCACCGGATTGCGGCAAGGAACAAGCCATGAAAATGAAAATGAAGTTCGACTCGGCCGGCCTCAAGCAGTTCTTCATCAACCACGGCGAGAAGGTGGCGGTCGGACTGGCTGCGGTGTCGCTGCTGTATCTGGCGTACTCGGCATTTCGTGTCGGGCGTTACGACAAGACTCCCGAACAGTTGGCCGCCGACGCGTCGCAAACCATGGCCAAGATCAACGACCCCAGCAACGTGCTCGATGCCAAGGCCAACGGCATTATCATTCCCAATCCCGAATATGCCGTGCAGGTTGAAGGGGCGATGAAGCCGATCGACGCGACGATCTTTGCCATGGCGACGCCGTGGAATGCACCGGTGCGCGACACGCGGGTTCGTCGTGACGAGCCGAAGTACCTCGAGCCGCGCGAGCTGCATTTGGCGTTCAATAAGGGTGCCGTGAACACAAAAGACAAGCGGTACATCGGCAAGCAATGGATCGTCGTCACCGGACTCATTCCGTACGCCGACCAATTGGCAGAGTATCAAAGCAAATTCGAAAACGCGCTGTTTACCGACCCGGTGCGCGATACCCCGCGCTACGCCTGGTACGAAATCGAACGGGCCGAGGTCAACCCGAGCAAGCCAAACGATCCGCCGCAATGGAAGGCGTTGGACGTGCAAGCGATCTTCGGCGAGGCCGACCAGTTGTTCGCGGCCGAGCGGCCCGACCTGGTCGCGAAGAAATTCCTCGACCCGAATGTAAGCGATTTCTGTCCGCCGCTGGTGGGTCAATCCCACGGCGAGGAGGTCGCACACCTGCCTGAAATTCCGTTGATGACCGAAGCGGACAAGGCCGCTGCGGCCGCGCCGAACACCGCGGCGCCGGCGCCCGTCGCGCCGCCCCCCGCAACCGGCGGAAACCCCCGTCGTCGTGGCAAACCGGTCGAACCCGAACCGCCAGCCGCCACCGCGCCAGGCAACAAAACTGCCGCCAAGGCCGAAGGCGTTCCGTTCAAATTGTTCCGCTTCTTTGATTACACGGTCGAGTACGGCAAGGAATACCGCTACCGTGTGAAGCTCGCGCTCGAAAATCCGAACGCTGGAATTGTCGTCCGCTTTTTGAAGAACCCGGACCTGGCGCGAGGCGAAACGCGCGACACGGGCTGGAGCGAGCCAAGCGCGTCGCTCACGGTGCCCGCGGACTTCCGCCTGCTCGCTTCCGACGCGAAGGTGTCGGCAAGCGCTTCGATCGAGCCGCTGGCGCGCGTGATGATCGTGCGCTGGGTGCCGCAGGAAGGCGCTGAGGTCTCGCAGGAGTTCCTCAAGGATCGCGGCAGCATGCTCGATTTCCCGGGTGCATCGGCCGCCATTCCCATTCCCGGCGGCGGGCAAACCAAGCAAGGGGCGATCGACTTCAAAACCGATTCGTTGCTGGTCGACGTGCTCGGCGGCGAGCAGGTTGTCGACGCCAAAGGCCGCCGGTTCCGCGAGCCGAGCGAGACCCTGGTGATGAACGCCGACGGGAGTTTGTCGCTGCACAACTCGGTCAGCGACGGCATCCAATACGATGCAAATCGCCACGGCGCGTCCAGCGCTGCATCGTCGCCGTCGGACGATACGCCGGCCGACGGAAACCCGCCTCCAGCAACGGCCAGCCCGTTTGACTTCTTCAATTCAACCGACAAGAAGAAGTAAACGCCGGGTGCGGTTCGGGCGGCATTCTCAGCGCGCGCGACCGCAGCGGAACGACGAACGACCGCCACGTTCGCCCTGCTAGCGACCTGTTTGTCGAGTGCCGCGGCAGGTTTTCTTGTTAAGTGCCCTTGACCCGTTTTCGGGGTGCGGGTATTTAACCGCCTCTTCTCTGCCAGTCTCACTTCCTACACAGCCTATCAACCGAGTTAACCACGGACCGAACGCCGATGGCGGTGCTCGCCACTGTCGCTGGTCGCCCGGTTCGCCGAACGTGTCGCCGCCCAGGCTTCACGGGTTAGCTCGCAAATAAAACCAACAAATCGTCGCCTATGTCGGTCGTAGATCGAGGAGTTCACCGCGCCAGTGCGCGCGTGAATGCCACGGATCTCGAAAGGAGATCGCGTTGAATACCATGTCTCGCACCCTCATCGGTGGGCTCGCTGCTGCGGCGGCTCTGTGGGCCGGCACGGCCACAGCAGCCATGCACCTTGTTGCCGCGGCACCGACCTTCGTGGCTGTGACCGCCGCAGCGCCGATCGACGAGGATGGACCCGAGATGCAGCGCCTCAAGGTGACCGACCTCCTCGGTCGATCGCGCAAGGCGATGGAACAAGGCAATTGGGACGAGGCCGAAACGCTGCTCAATCGCGCCGAGGCATTCAAGGTTACCTTCCCGCTGATGTACTTCGGCGAGACGCCGAAGAAGGTTCGCCGAGACCTCGACAAGCTGCGCCCGGCCGGGAAGTCGCGGGCCATGCCAAGCGAACAGTTCGCGCCGCACAACCCCAGCGACGACGAGGCCGTTCCTAAAAGCCGCTCGAATCCCATTCAACCGCCGGCAATGACGAGCGAGTCGTCGACGGCGCCGGTCGAGTCGAGCTTGAACGATCGCACGGGGATCGCGCGTCAACATTTGGCGCGTGGCCGCGCGGCGTTGGCCCAAGGCAACATGACCGGGGCCGCGCACTGGTGCGAAAAAGCGATGCAAGCCGGCGGACAGTTTTTCGACACCGAGGACTCGCCGCAAAAGCTTGCCAACGACATTCGTCACGCAGGCGGAAAAGTCGGCGCGCCCGACGCGTCGATGCCGAACTCTGCGGCCAACCCGCGCCAGGCCTTCGCCGGCGAATCGCCGTTCGCGCGGCCGTATGCCGACGGTCCTCCGGCGTCCGCCGCACAGGCGCCGACCAAATTGCTCGAACGCGGAAGCTGGCCTGCCAACACTCCGGCGACCCTTGCGCCGCCCGGCGAGGGGGCACAAGCCGCTGCGCCGTCGGCCGCGCCCTCGGCAGGCGCTGGCGCTGCGCGCCCAAGCGAGGCCGCCGACCCGCGCAGTCAATCCAACGCGCATTTGCTTGCCGCGCGCAAGGCGCTGGCCGTGGGCGACACCCGCCGGGCAATGGAGTCGCTGAACCAGGCCAAGGCGCTGGGCGTGAAGTACGAGTTCCATGAAGATTCGCCATCGAAGGTCGAAGCGGCGATTCAAAAGTACAGCGACCTACTCGCCCGGGCCGCCGAAAAGGACACCGAAGGTTATCGCCGCCGTTATGCCGAGCTGCAGATGCAGCAATCGGAAGAATTGCTCCGCTGGCGAGAATTCGATGAGGCCGAGCGCCTGGCCGGCGAAGCCAAGCGCCACGGCATTGGCTACACGCCGTTCGAGTCAAATCCCGAAACGCTGCTTAAGCGGATCGGCGACGCACGACGCGGCAACTCGGGCATGAAGCCCGAATCGCTGCCGGAGATTGCTGCCGCCAACCTCACCGGGCCGAAGGCGAACACCACCCCGGCCGGACCCGACGCCGCAGCGAACGCCGACAAAGCTCGCGTCCTGCAAATCGTCGGCCAGGCTCGTGCCGCATTGAACGCCGGCGATCGTGATCTGGCCGAGCGCTTGGCCCATGAGGCCGAGGCGATCGGCGTGCCCGATTCGGCCTTCGGTCCGCAGGACGATCGCGCCTGGCTTGTGCTGTTGCAGTTACAGAAGCTGCGCCGCAACTCCGCCCCGACGTCGGCCGCCGCCAACGTCAGCGACGCACGGGCAGTGCAGCCAGCGACGGCGATGATTCCTGTCGACAACGCCTCGCCCGCAGCCCATCCGACCAGCCAGGCCCTGTATACTCCCCAGGACGATACCACCAAGACGATTCCAGCGGCCGCAAGCCAAGCGGTGGCGCCGACAACGCCCCGAGCGCTGAACGAAGGGGTGGTGGTTTCGGGCCAAAGCGTCGGCGCGGCGTTGTTCGCCCAGGGCGAAGAAGCTCTGCGGCGGCACGATGCAAAAACCGCGCTCGCCTTGTTCCGCGAGGCCGCCAACCACCGCGAAGAGCTCGACCCGATCACCCAACAGAAGCTGCAAGACCATCTGCAAATGGCCTCGCAGCAGCCGACTCCGCTGCCGGCGGCCGACCCGTCGTTGATGACCGACGCTGCCAACCAGAATCTGGTCAAGTACCGGCAGGTCAGCGATGAGCTCAATCGGCAAATCTCGCTTTCGAAAAAGCTGATGGAGACCGATCCGAAGCAAGCGTACGTCGTGCTCGAACAAGCCCGCGTCGTGGTCGAGAAATCGCAGCTCGACACCAGTAATCGCGACCTGCTGCTACGGCGCGTCGATCGCATCATCGACGAGTTGCAGAAGCACATCGAAATGAACAAGGCGCGCATCGAGCTCGACGAACACAATCGCGCGGTCAAGAACGAAATCGAGCGCGAGCAACAGGTAAAGGTCGAAGTTCAGGACAAGATTGCCCAGCTCGTTGATGAGTTCAACGATTTGATGGATCAGCGCCGTTATGCCGAGGCTGAATTGAAAGCCAAGCAGGCGTTCGAGATTGCACCGAAAGAACCGGTCGTGATGCAGATCATGCGACAGGCCAAGTTCGTGCGTGCCACCGAGAACAATCGCGAGATTCAGGAAGCCAAGCGCGACGGCTTCGAGCGCATGGAGGAAGCCATCGAAACCTCGGCCATCCCCTGGGACGACACCGGCTCCTCGATGCAATTCGGCAAGAACTGGAAGGAGCTGAGCAGCACGCGGCTTGCGGCACTGGCACGTGAAAAGAACCGCCGCCGCTCAGAGCGCGAGATTGAAATCGAACAGCGGCTCAAGACCCCGGTTTCGCTGCAGTTCAAAGACGCCCCGCTGGAAGAGGTGATGAAACACCTGGCGAAGCTGGCCAACGTCAGCATCTACCTCGATCCGCGCGGGTTGGCCGAGGAAGCGGTCGATACCAGCACTCCGGTCACGATCGACCTGACGCACGAGATTTCGCTGAAGAGCGCGTTGAGTCTGATTCTCGAGCCGCTGCACCTCAGCTACGTGATCAAGGACGAAGTGCTGAAGATCACCAGCGAGCAGCTCCGCGACGGAGAGGTGTATCCCGTCACTTACAACGTGGCCGACCTCGTCATTCCGATTCCGAACTTTGTGCCGAACGGCAACCTGGGGCTCACCGGTGCGCTGCGCGATGCGCAAGCTGCGTTGAATCCGGGCGGCCCGCTGGGCGCCGGCGGCATGCCGCTGGCGGCGGTCGCCACGCCCGATGGCTCGAACGCCAATGCCATGGTCGATCCCAAAATCCTCGCTCAGGTTGGTGGCATGCCGCTGACCGGCTTCGGCATGGGCGGTCGCGGCGGCGGGGCCACCGGCTTTCCGCAACAAATCGGCTTTGGCGGCCCGGGCGGCATGGGCGGCGGCGTGCAACCCGATTTCAACAGTCTGATCGAGCTAATTACCGGCACCATTGCTCCGCAAACCTGGTCGGACGTCGGCGGCGCCGGTGCGGTCAAGGAATTTGCCGGCAACCTGAGCCTGGTCATTAGTCAAACGCAAGAAGTGCACGAGCAAATCTCCGACTTGCTCGAGCAGCTCCGCCGCCTGCAAGACCTGCAGGTCACGATCGAAGTGCGTTTCATCACGCTCAGCGACAATTTCTACGAGAAGATGGGCGTGCAGTTCGACATGAACTTGCCGACCAACATTCCTAACAACGTATCGACGGCCGCCTTTACGCAAAGCGGAGCCATTACCACGACCAATCCCGGGTACAGCTTCTCGAACGGCAACAGTGTTACGGCGGGTTTGTCGGCGCCGGCGAACCCGGTTGCCGGCTTCCCGGCGGGCACATTTCCGAGCTTCACGACCGACCTCGATGTTCCGTTCAATCAGGGCAGCTTCAGCCAGACGCTGCCGACCTCGCGTCTGTTCAACTACGCCGGCGTCGGCGCCTCAGGTGGCGCTACCTTGGGCTTTGCCATCCTCAGCGATCTCGAAGCCTACTTTTTCATGGAAGCCGTCCAAAACGACGTCCGCACCAATGTGCTGCAAGCTCCCAAGGTCACGCTGTTCAACGGTCAACAGGCCTTCGTTTCGGATACCACGCAAAGCCCGTTCGTCATCAGCGTGATCCCGGTGGTCGGCGACTTTGCCGCCGCCCAGCAGCCGGTCATCGTGGTGCTTTCCGAGGGTACGTTCCTTACCGTGCAGGCGGTGGTTTCCAGCGATCGTCGCTTCGTGCGATTGACCGTCGTGCCGTTCTTCAGTCAGATCGGCAATGTCAACACCTTCACGTTCACCGGTTCGTCAAACGCCACACGGCAATCGAGCTCGGTGGGTGTCGAAAATGCGAGCACCTCGCGCAGCGACAGTGCGGCGCAAACCACCGAGGGCACCACGGTGCAGTTGCCTCAGTTCGCTTTCCAAACCGTTACCACGACCGTTAGCGTGCCCGACGGCGGAACCGTGTTACTCGGCGGCATCAAACGGCTTACCGAAGAGCGCAAAGAAAACGGCGTGCCGATTCTCAACAAGGTGCCGTACCTCAACCGCTTGTTCAACAACATTAGCACGGGCCGCGTGAGCTCGAGCCTGATGATGATGGTCACGCCGCGCATCATCATTCAGGAAGAGGAAGAAGCCTTGCTTGGCGTCCAGCCGAACGCACCGTAATCGAAAAGTTCAGGTTGCTCTGCTAGCAACGAGTCACCAGTTGCTGGCAACTCAGTTCGCCCTCCCTCCACTCGCCGTGGCTTGTCATGAGCCACGGCGAGTTTCTTTTTTCCCACCGACCAAACTCGCTCGCGGCAGGCGGGGGACCGCGCAGTCAGAAACCCGCCTTGGGGCATGTCGGCCGAGTGGCGTATGATGTGCCGCCCCAATCCACCCGAGCGCGCCGCGATGCCCGACCGCATCTTGATCGTAAAGCTCAGCTCGCTTGGCGACGTGCTGCACACGCTGCCAGCAGCGCAGTTGCTGCGCCGCGCGTTTCCGGAGGCAACCCTGGGCTGGGCGATCGATCGCGGGCATGCCGATCTGGTTCGTGGCCAGGCGTTCTTGGATCGCGTGATTACATGGGATCGCAACGGCCTTCGATCCTTTTCGCGGTTTGTGGCCGAGCTTCGTAAAACTCGTTGGGAGCTGGCGATCGACTTTCAAGGACTTCTGCGCAGCGCCGTGGTAAGTCGCCTGAGCGGCGCCCAGGTGCGCGTTGGATATACGCCAGCCCGCGAATATGCTTCGCTGCTCTACAACCATCGCGTGCCGTTGGCCACGATGGATCGTCACGCCGTCGACCGGTCGCTCGATTTGGCGCGATCCGTGTGCGAGGCGTTCAGCAGTCTACCCCCGGTTCATACGCAGCCGAGCCGTTACGACGACTTTCCGCTGCCGGCCACTGCCGAAGTGCGCGCCGCGGTCGAGCGCTGGCTCTCGGAACACAATTTCGATCGATCGCGACATCGCCTGGTTGCGCTGAATCCGCACTGTCGGAAGAGCGCCAATCGTTGGCCGGCCGAACGCTTTGCCGAGCTCGCCGTGCGACTTGCGAAACGCGAGGATCTGCGTGTTGTGCTGGTTGGCGGTGGCATCGCTCGAGATCTTTGCGAGCAAATCGCGCTCGCCAGCGGCCGAAAGATTTGGCGTGCCGACGGGCAGTTTAGCCTGTTGGGAACTGCCGAGCTGTTTCGGCACTGCAGCGCGGTCGTTACCGGCGATACGGGGCCAATGCACATTGCCGTGGCCGTGCAAGCACCGGTCGTCGCATTATTCGGTCCCGCCAACCCGGTGCGTACAGGACCGTACTCGAAAGAGGCGATCGTGCTGCGAAAAGCACTCCACTGTTCGCCCTGTTTTGCCCGCAGCGCGTGTCCCTTAGGGCACGCGATTCCGCCGTGCATGGGTGACATCACGGTCGACGAGGTGGTCCAGGCGGTCGAACAGCAATTGGAACATGACATCGGGTCGTCCAATCTGCGGAAAACAGCATGAATGCCCTGGTCGAGCCCGCCGAGCTTCGTCGCACGACACAATCGTTCGTGCGACCGCTGCTGTTCGTTGCGGCACTCGGAGTCGTCGTTGCCTGGGGATCGGGTCGTGAGCCAATCGGGCCCGCCGACGGAGGCGCGTTGCCCGGCCACGCAGCACAGGCCGCGGATAAATACCCTCCGCAGCAGCCCCCCGCGGCGCCGCGCAGGTTTCG
>DASZPI010000666.1:0-6710 GCA_035550355.1 Pirellulales bacterium | reverse complement strand
GGGATCGGCGCGCAGCCACTTCTTTAGCCGCTGCATGCCTTCGTCGGTGCTCACGATGGGTCGATACCCGAAGTCGCGGCGAGCTGCCGAGATATCGAACCAATGGTCGCGTCCCAACTGCGCCGCCAGAAAGCGTGTCATCGGCGGTTCCGACTTCAATCGAGCCGTGCGCCACACGGCCTCGAGCACCGCGCCGATCGCATACGCGGCGCCAAGCGAAATCGATCGCCGCACCGGTCTCAGCCATGCCAGCTCCAGCAATTGGTCGATCCACTGCCAGCAATTGACCGGTTCGCCCTGGCTGAGAAAGTACGCACGTCCGCCGACCGGCGAACCGGGCGCGAGCGCGTCCGCGGCTTGCAGTTGTGCTTCCGCCGCGTTGTCAACGTAGATCATGTCGATCAGATTTTCGCCTGCGCCGACGCGCAGCAGCCGGCCGCTGTAGGCGCGGTCGATCAGCCGCGGCACGAGATGCCGGTCGCGCGGCCCCCAAATCAGGTGCGGTCGCAGTGCGCAGGTCAACAAACCGCGATCGTCGTGCGCGGCGAGCACCTTGGCTTCGGCCAGCGCCTTGCTGTGCGGATAGTGCGCCAGCCATTGCGTTGCATACGGCGCCGATTCGTTGATCCCCGACTGATCGCCGCCGTCGAACGTCACGCTGGGACTGCTCGTATACACGAGCTTCGGCACTCGATGTTTCCGGCAGCCGGCAATAACATGCTCGGTGCCGAGCGTATTGATCTCGTAGAAGTCGCGCCATGGCCCCCAGATGCCGGCGATGGCGGCGGTGTGGTGAACGACGTCGATTTGTTCGCAGGCGCGCGCGACGGCGACGGGATCGCGGATGTCGCCGAGGACGACCTCGACCCCGAGTTGCTCGAGCTCGGCATTGGGGCGGCGAACGAACGCGCGTACCGAATCACCGCGCGCAATCAGCCGCTCGACAAGGTACTGCCCCAGGAAGCCACCAGCCCCGGTGACCAGCGTCTTCATGGCGGCGTGCCGTGGCGAAGATCGAGACACACCAGATCGCCGACGGCATCGCGGCAGTACAGGCGACCGTTGGCGAGCGTCGGCACGGTCCAACAGCGCCCGTCAAGCACACGGGCCCGGGCCAATTCGTGGAACTTGCCCGGGTCGGCATCGGCGATCACCAATTCGCCGTCGTCGCTGAGGATGAGCAACTTGCCGCCGGCCAACAGCAGCGATCCGCAGCCGAAGCCGCGCTGCGACCACCGTACTTCGCCGGTGGCAAAGTCCAGGCACGTCAGCTTCACTAGCCGCGGATTGTGGCTATTGCCGTCGAAGCCATACAGGTGGTCGTTCCACAGGACGCACGTCGCCATGTGATTCGACATGTTCTTGTTTTCATAGATTAGGTCGAACCGTTCACCGGCTCGTTGCAACAGGGCACAACCACGCTGATAGCCGGTCGAGATGAACACACGATCGCCGACGACGATCGGCGTGGTCGAGCTGGTGGCGTAGTCGGTGGTCCACGGATGCGAGGCGATCGGCGCGCCGTCGCTGACACGTACAACGATCAGTTCGTCGTTGTTGAGCACCGCCACGCAATCGGCGCCGTCGAACGTGCACGGCGCGGCAGTGCCATAGCCGGGACTATAGATTTGCGTCTGCCAGGCGAGCTTGCCGGTGAGTTGATCCAGCGCCAGGGTACGGCCCGCATCGACGATCGCCTTGCCGTCGGCGATGAACACCGACGATGAAAAGCCCCACGTCGGCATCTCGACCCCCGCCAGTTGGCCGACGTTCTGCTGCCAGATGACCTTGCCATCGCTGGTGGCGAGGCAGAACAGTTGGCCGTCTTTGCTGAGCGTGTAGAGGCGCTGGCTATCGACGGTGGGCGTGGCTGCCGGGCCACCCTCGTGCAGATTATCGACCAGCGCCGCCGGATACGTATGCTCCCACAGCACGGTGCCGCGCTCGGCATCGAAGCAATAAATCGTGTCATTTCCTGCCCTGTGGCCGGCGGTGTAGGCGCGCCCATTGGCCACCGCGATCGAACTGAAGCCGGTGCCGACGTTCGCCCGCCAGGCGACCGTAGGCCCGGTCGTTGGCCAATCGGACGACCAATTGGCCTCGCGGCTGATGCCGTCGTCGTGCGGGCCGCGCCAATGGGGCCAGTCATCCGCCCCGCCGCTCTGCGGCCGTGCGCACGCGATCAGCACCGCGGCAACACAAACCAACCGGTGGGCGGCGCTCGGCCGTGACGACATGGCGGCAACAGCAATGTTGACGGTACGACAAACTGACGCTGCATTGTTAGAGTTGGGTCAGGCGATTGCAACCCGCTCGCTGCCAGGAACGCTCCCTGCGCTGTCGCTTGCCCGCTTACAGGCGAACCCAAACGGCGCACACGGCCCGCGGAGCGTGCCAGCTACGACGCTGCTGGCTCGGCGTCGGGATGACGCGCCGTGAAGCCGGCCCACAACATGCGCAACTCGTCGGGCCGCACGAACGCGATCATCGCGATTTGCATCGCCAGCGAAAAGCTCACCAACCCCGAGACCAGGGGCAACAGCGACCACATCGTTTGGGCCCAGACGATCATCAGCGGCCGCGCCCATCGCTGCCACACCAGCACTGGAAAGAGCAATTCAAGCAACACCTGCGCGTGGGTCCAGGCGTTCAGCACATACTTGCCCAAAAAGTGGCTGCCCCACGAGCGCAGGTCGACGATCCGCTCCGGCGAGTTGAGCATCATCCACCACATGGCGGTGCCGTTCCACCAGACATCGCCGTACATTTTGGCGAGCACCATCATTACGATCATTGCGCAGGTGTGCACCTGGATCAGGCGCAGCGAGATCGTGGCGGCGCTCGACAAGGGCGCCAGCGTCGCAGCGGCGGGCGACCGGCGGCGCTTCAACCAGCGATCGATCGAAAGGTACGCCCCTGAGGGACCGAGGCAGAGGTAGAGCATCAGGAACACGAGCACGGCCTCGAACTGCGAGGTGACGATTGCCGTGCGATGGAAGTACGACAGCATGATGAACCACGCCGCGACCGACGTGACTCGGCTGAACAGGCCGAGCGTGTAGGCCGCCACCACCGCAATGCTCACGGCATGCGCCGCACGCAATTGCCCAGGCGTTGTCAGATAGTCGAAGTAAGAAAACCGGTACGCGCCCGATAGCCCGGATTGCAAATCGCGCTGGTCGACGAGCGTTTTCAGATCGGCCAAGGGAATGAACCCCTGCGCCCCCAGCAACCGATCGAGATCCCAGGTGTAAGTGACGAGCGTCCATGTGGCCAACAATCCGGTCAGCAGCCGCAGCAAGCTAACTGTCAATGGATCGCTGGGCGAGAACCAGAATTGGTTCCAGCCGCGGCCAAAGCGATCGACGAGCGTGCCGAGATAGCTGCGGATCATGGGGTCGCCCCCTCGATCTTCTGATCGGCCTTCTTCTCCGCCGTCGGTGCGCTTTCCGAAGCCGATTCGATTTTGAACAGCTCGACCGCGCCGTCGCTTACCAGAATGCGCGCCTGATACGTTGTGTGCTCCTGCTCGCCCGTGGGCTGGAACGGCACCACCGGCAACTGCCGCCACCCGCAACGCACCGTGCCGCCCGTGGCTCCGGTTTCGGCGACCAGGCGATTGACGATCGCGGCCGGAATCATGCTCTCGAACGTCGGGTTGCCGATCATCGTCACGGCACGCCGCGCCAGCGATTCGTATCGGCGTGCGCGTTGCCGCAGATAGGGGAACGTGCCGGGAATGATCTCGGTGCGCTTTGTGCCGTCGGGCAGGTTTAGCTCAACTTCGACCCACGCCTGCGTATCGCCGCCCGGCCCGGTGGTCGGACCGTACGTGAAGGTGAATGCATACGACAGGTCCATCATCGTGGGCTCGAGGTAGGCGCGCACCCCAGTCCGATTGCGCAGCGCGGTCTCGAGTTCCGAGGGCGACTCGTTCGACGTGATGCCCACCGCCAGCGCGAACAGGTGGACAAACAGCAAAAAGCTGACCACCGTCTGCACACCAGGCGCGAGCGTCGAAGCCGGCGCATCCGGCGCCATGGGTTCAGACAGGCGAGACGGCATCATGCAATCCGTGAAACAGTCGCGGCGGGTTGAGCAAGTCTACCATCGGATACGATTCGCGTCGGCGTACAAGAATTTTTTTCGCGATCGGAATAACTTTACAGATTGCGTGTTCGTTGCAAGCCCCGATTGCGATGAAAGTTCGCCGCACGGCGGAATGACGGTTACCGGCCCGACCCGCGCGCACGGCGACGCGTGGCCGCGCTGCGGCTCGTTGACCAACCGATTGAGCGCCGAGCTGTGGGCAGCCAAGCGTTCTTGTTGGGGATGGTTGTGCTGACCGGCCGTTGTCAGTTGCCGATCAGCGTCTTGGCTGCTCGCACAGCTCGCGACGACTCGGGACGCCCGGTGCGCATGGCCGATGGTGGCAAGGCGCGATCGCACATTGGCGCCCGCGACTCCGACGATCGCGTTGACACCTTGCCTCGACTCGCTGGACCGGCTCGCAAACGACGCTGGCGCGGTGTCGACAGCCAGCCGTTCAGGACCGTCGGCAAGTGCACTTGCTCGATCCGTGTTGGCCGCGATCGATCCGCTCCAAAAACCATTGTCGAGGCTAGTCGGCATTGGCCGACGTGTGCGAAGCCGAGGACCCCAAGAACCGGGCGCTCGGCATTCGGCTTTCGCCCCGAGGAACGTTGACCGTCCGCTCAATCGCTTTTGGCCGTTGCGACGATCGACATTCAAGCGAAGACCGCGCGGAATGTCGAGCGCGAAAGTAGGCCAGTGCGGCCGCTTCGCTGGCCGAGCGGCTCGTAGCGGACGACCCCGAACGACGTTACTTTCCCTTCAGCACGTACGCCAGAATGTCGCGCAGTTCTTGCGGCTTGCGCACTACCCCCTGCGGCATTGGCGATAGGTTCTGCAACGCGCGCTCATCGATTTGATCTTTCGCGATCGTGGTTCGCTTCGTGTCGGGCAACAACAGCTCGATCTTCTCGGCGGTTTCCGCAACGAGCAATCCGGTCACCTGCCGACCGTCGGTCGTGATGACCTGCGTGGCGCGGAACACCGGTGAGATTTGCTTGTTGGGAGCCAGAATCGATTCGACCAGATACGGGATCGTGAACCGTCGCGCGGCGTCGGCCAGGCTGGGTCCGCCGCCGCTCTGCTCGTCGGCCGACAAGGCATGACACTTTGCGCATCCCACGCTCTCGAACAATCGGCGGCCTTCTTCGACGTTGCCTTGCTTGGCCGCCTCGCGCCAATCGACCTCGAAAAACTCCGCTGGAATGACGTACGACCCGCTGCCGGAGCTCGCCAGCCGCTCGGCCAACGACGGGCCCGAGATTTTCTCGGGCAGCACGATCGTAGTTTCGGCCAGGCTGCGGAAGTTGATGTACAACTGGCTGACGTCGATCACGTTCCGCACGCGGATCAGCACATCGTTCGAGCCGGGCATCAGCTCCAGCGGCACCACGTCTTGCAGCGGCAACGCGCCGCGGGTCACGTCGTTGGTCCACACCAGCTTGCCGTTGTGCCAGACTTTCACACCGTCGTCGCTGCCGAGCATCAAGTGCGCCCGCTGCCGCACGCCGCTTTCGACACGGAAGTACGCGTAGGTTGACGAGTGATCGATCTTGCCGAAGATCGTCGCAAAATTGAACTGCCGCTGCGTTTTCGTCTCGTTCCATTCGATCGTGCGGTCAGACTCGGCGTACTTTTCGGACAATTCGATCGGTCCCAGCTCGGGGCCATGCGGCCGGGCGAAGCCTTCATCGGCGTCGTCGAACGGACCGGCAAGCCAGACCTTGGTGACGCCAATGTGCTTGGCGATCGAGAGCCGCCGCTCCTCGTTGGCGGTCACCACCTTGTTGACCGTCGGCTCGCTGCGCGGGTCGTTCAGCAGCGAAAGAAAGTGAACCGCTTGCAGTCGCACGCTCTCGTCGGCGTCGTTGGCCGACTTCAGCAGCAGCGCAAACAATGCCTCCTGCTCGTCGGTGTGCGTGGCCTGCTTCCAATGATCGGCCACCGTATACACACCGACCGGCCCCAGCGTGCGCAGATCGATCGTTTCGTCGGCGTATTGCACCGTGTAAGGCGCCTCGGTTTGCAGCTTGTCGAGCTTCTGGTCGGCGGCGAGCTCGGCGTCGACTCGCGGCACCGTGAGGCGGAACCCTGCCGCCAGCACGCCACCCAGCCGCAGCTTGGGGCGCTGCGACTCGATCATCTTCCGGTAGATGTCGAGCGTGCCGCGCTCGGCCAGCCGCAGGCACGCGAGCTGGCGCACCAAGGTATCGGTCGAAGTTGCCGCCTCGCATTCGGTCGTCGGCAGCCCTGCGTTGGCGTCGAGCGGGTCGTCGAAGTGGTCGGAAAGGTAATCAGCCACCGTCGCCGGGTCGTTGGGGTCGCTGATCGTGGCCACGCCGAACACCTCGGCTTCGTAGTTTTTCAGATGCTGATGCGCCACCGCGGCAGCATCGCCGAGGGCCGCGCGTCCTTGTTCCACAAAATCTCCGCCGCGGCGCAGCAGTTCGACATGCGCCGCGTAGCGGCGGCTCCAGGAAGGATCGTCGAGTTCCGACCACAGTCGGTCCTCGCCGGCCATGGTCGCGTCGTAGGCTTCGAACGGTGCGTCGGGGGTGTCGTCCTTGCGGGTGATCATCACCAGGTCGCTTTTGTAAACCGGCGAGCCTTCGTTCTGG
>DASZPI010000665.1:0-2314 GCA_035550355.1 Pirellulales bacterium | reverse complement strand
GCTGCCAGGTCGCGCTCAAGCGCAACGCGCACCACGCGAATGCCGAAGCGGCGACAGACGTGCAAAACTGCCCCGCGAACATGCGGAAACAACTCGATGTATTGATGCCCGTTCAGGTGGGTCGGGTGCACACCGTGGTCGAACACAAACGCGACCTGGGCGGCGAATTCGTTTTCGATCGCAGCGCGCATGCGGCCGCCGATCGGCAGCAGCGAGGCAAACAACCTGCCGGCGCCGGGAAACCGCCCCTCAGCATCGAGGAGCGCGGCGGGGTAGCGATCGCCGGTCAGCGGCCGACCTTGAGTCAGATTCAAGTGCACGCCGAGATCCAGCGGTTGGCGCGGATCACCGGCTGCGAGCCGAAGTGCAGCGGGGTCGAATGCGCTTTGTCGCCAGGCTTCCGACAGGTTTCGCACCCGTTCGAGCCCGGAAGCGGCGGTGGGACCGTTGGCCATGACCGACGTGCTTGTCAGCAGGCCGCGTTCAAAGCATTGCACAATGCCGTCATCGACCGCGGGGTTCATGCCCAGGTCGTCGGCATGAAACACGATCCTGCGGGCGTTCATGCCGCCCGCCGCTCGTCGCGGTTGGCGGTCATCGGACTGGGGAACGCGAGGGTCGGGGCGCGCAGTCGGCGATGCCGCACTCGTACGCGAAGCACGTCCATCAGCATCGGCACCGCGTGTCGCGACAGCGACAGCGTCGATGAATACTCGTTGACCAAGGTCACGGGCACGCGAATGAACGGAACGCCCAGCCGACGCGCGAGGTACACCACCTCGGCATCGAACGCGAATCCGTCGATCGTTGTGCGCGAGAAAATCTGCGCTGCCGCGTCGCGATGGAACAGTTTCAGGCCGCACTGAGTGTCGGTCACCTGGCGTGAAATGCAAAGTGACACGAGTCGGCTGAACAGTTGCGTGGCCACGCGCCGACGCAGGCGGCGCGGCGCTTGGGCGTCGGCGCCGGCAATGTCGCGTGCCCCGAACACTGCCTGGCACTGGCCGCGTTGCAACAGCTCGTAACCCTGCACCAGGGCTCGCAGATCGTATGGCAAATCGGCGTCGGTGAACGCGACGACCGCGCCGGTGGCGCTGAGCATTCCCGCGCGCACGGCCGCGCCTTTGCCTTGATTCGTGGGCAGGCGCAGCGTGCCGAATCGGGCTCCGAGTCCGTCGGTCAGTGTTGCCGTACGATCGCGGCTGCCGTCATCGACGACCACCACGCGGTAGTCGATTGCCGTGCGATCCAGGAACTCGCCCAAAGCGGTAAGCGTCGGCGTGAGGCGTCCCTCTTCGTTGAACGCCGGGATCAGAACTGTCAGATCGTGATCGGTCGGGCGCCTGGCCGAGAAATGCGGCCCCGACGAGTACGAGTGCGCGGCGAGCGACAACGAGGCATGCATCGTCCGACATCCATGTCAGCGAGACAGAAACGGCCGGTATTTTAGGGAAGTTGCCGACTGTGTAAATGCAGGTTTGCGAGCGCGACATGCTAGCAGCCGTCGAGCACCAGCATTACCTGGATTCGACACACTGCGGCCGCCTCAGGTGTGATAATCCGCGTTCAGCCGCACGTACTCGGCCGTCAGGTCGGTGCCCCAGAAGCGGATCGACGCACTGCCTTCGCTGAAGGCCAACTCGATGGCGGTATCGCGGTGCTTGCGGATGCTTTCGCTGACCGCCGCTTCGTCGAAGTCGACCGGGGCGCCGTTGCGATACAGCAGCGTGCCGTTGACCTGCAGCGTGACCCCCGCGGGATTGAATTTCACGCCCGAGTAGCCGGCGGCCGAAACAATGCGTCCCCAGTTCGGGTCGGCTCCGGCGATCGCCGTCTTCACCAACGGGCTTTCGGCCACCGTCTTGGCGATCTGCCGCGCGTGGTCGACCGATGCGCAGCCGGCGACGTCGATCGTTACCAGGTGACTGGCCCCTTCGCCGTCGGCGGGAATCGATCGAGCCAGCTCTTGGCAGAGCTGGTTGAGTTGGGCGCAAAATGTTTGCAGATCGGCGCCGCTCAGCGGGGCGCTGCCCGCGGCGCCATTGGCCAGCAGCAACACCGTGTCGTTGGTGCTCATGTGGCCGTCGACGCTAATGCAGTTGAAGCTGCCGGCAACCGCATCGGCGAGCGCTTGCTGGGCCGTGCTCGGCTCGAGCGCGGCATCGGTCAGCAGGACGCCGAGCATCGTGGCCATGTTCGGGCCGATCATCGCGGCTCCCTTGGCCAGACCGGTGAGACGCACGGCGCTGCCGGCGACTTGGGCCGTGCGCGTGGCGATCTTGTGGCGCGTGTCGGTGGTGAGCATGCCATTGGC
>DASZPI010000664.1:0-3153 GCA_035550355.1 Pirellulales bacterium | reverse complement strand
CCCGCTGCAGGTCAGCAGCGTTCTGCAGCGGGAGTCCGCAGGTCGACCCACTTACGACGCCTGAGTAGCAAGTTCCGGCAAAATGCCAGGAGAGGCGCCTCGACGTACACATGCAACATCAACCCGGCAGCCAATGCGGTGGTCGCAGCGAGCAAGAAGGCTAGCAACGGAGCGATGGCCACATGGGCGTCCACCGCCTTCAGTGTTTTGCACGCGACCGAGATGATCGGAAAATGAATCAAATAGATCGAGTAAGAAGCGGTTCCGAGGAAGATTAGCCATCGGGGCGGTGTCAACGTCCGACGAACATCGATCTCCGCGAGGCCCAGAACAATGAGTGCCGAACTGACGCCGAATTGCAGCACCTGCCAACCGTTGGACGGGTTCATCGTCCAGGACTTCGTCTCGGGGATCGGGTCGTACACGACACAGGCCGCCAGGAAAAGCATGCCACCCACCAAACAAAGCACGGCGGGGAATCTCACTCGGGTTGTTCGCATGATCCATCCGCAACCCAGCCCCAGCAGGAACTCCAAGTTGTATGGGTTGAGAAGAAAGTCGCTGAGGAAATTCGAGTTGAACCCGCTCGCTGCATGATAGGCGCACAGGCTTCCCCAGAGCAGAAAAACACCACCGCCGAGTCGCGGCCTCCAGATGGCGAGTGCGAATACCGCGTAGAACAGCAACTCGTGGCGCAAAGTCCAGATAACCACCGGCGCCGGCGCGCAGTTGGTTGGCAACAGAAGCAACGATCCGACCGCGACCTCGGCGCGCTGATTCCATGCCGTTGGCATGTATTCAGACTTGATGAGCACGCTCGAAACCATGAACGGAATCGCGACGACCCACAAGATTGGAAAGAGTCGAATAAATCGCTTGACGAAGTAAGGGCCGATTTGACTGGGTTGCCCTAAGTCGAACCAATGGACGTAGGTAATGATGAAGCCGCTGAGCACGAAGAACAAATCGACGCCGCGCGCTCCGGCTTGAAACAACCCATGCGTCGGGTCGGCGCCAAAGTATTTGTCCTTGCCCACAGTGACGGCGGCGTGACACAAAAGCACAAGCAACGCCGCGATGCCGCGGTACGCATCGATGCACGACATCCGCTCGGATTTGCCTCGGCGCGCTGCTTGCATCGCTTAGTCTTGCACTGAAAATGAAGGCGTTCAAACAGCTTAGACTGCTTCGGCAGGACACACAACGATCGTCCCCGAGCGGCCGTTTGGCAGGCCAACCGCGGCCCTTTTCGCAGGCGATGCGCTGCTCCGATTCCTCATCCCAACGACTCGGTCATGCACGCAGTTCAAGCCGCGTGGTCGTTGCCTGCCACTGAGAAACAAGATGCGCGAGGCGTTCGATGATTGATAAAGAGCGGTTGCTAAAGGGGCGCGCTTCGCACATCAACCCGCCGAACCGATTTGAACCGCGCCATGTGGAGGCGGATTGGGAGCAAATCGAAGCCGATGAGGAAACGCAGGCCGATCTGATTCGTCCGAAACCCGAGTACCTGCCCGACAACTCGCAGTCGATCGTCGCCACGAACGACAGCCCCGATGTCGGATTCCGCTGGAGCGTGAACCCCTATCGGGGTTGCTCGCATGGCTGCGCGTATTGCTACGCACGGCCAGGGCACGAGTATCTGGGGCTGGGTGCCGGGCTCGATTTCGAGACCAAAATCATGGTCAAGCACCGGGCTGCCGAGCTGTTACGCGAATTTCTGGGCCGTCCGAACTGGAATCCTGAAGTGATCGTTTTCTCGGGGGTCACCGATTGTTACCAGCCGGCCGAGCGTGAATTCAAGTTGACCCGCAGCTGCCTGGAAGTGGCGCTCGAAGCGCGGCAGCCGATTGGCATCATCACGAAAAACGCGCTCGTGACGCGCGATTTGGACCTGCTGCGCCCGATGGCTGCGGCGAATCTTGTGCACGTGAACCTGAGCATCACCACGCTCGACGCAAACCTGGCCCGCGGCATGGAGCCGCGCACCAGCGTGCCGGCGGCCCGGCTGCGCGCGATCGAGGCGCTCAGTAAGGCAGGGGTGCCCGCGGCGGTGATGATCGGCCCGGTGATTCCGGGGCTCAACGACAGCGAGATCCCGGCAATTCTCGCCGCGGCCGCCCAGGCAGGCGCCCGCGGCGCGGGATACGTGGTGTTGCGCCTCCCCTGGTCGGTGCGACCAGTTTTCTTGGAATGGCTGGGCCGAATTCAGCCCCAGGCGCGGCAGCGCGTCGAAGCTGCCATTCGCTCGGTCCGCGGCGGCGCAATGAACTCGACCGAATGGCGCGAGCGGCAAATGGGCACCGGCGCTCGGGCCGAACAGATCGAGCAAATGTTTCGCACGTTCAAAAAGAAGTTCCAGCTCGAGGGACCGCTGCCGGCGTACGACTTCTCGCAGTTCCGCCCGCCGAAGCCGTCGAGCGGGCAGTTGCCGTTGTTCTAAGCGTTACATTCGTTCCTACGGTCGCCTGTGCCGCGGAAAACGCTTGATTCTCGCGTTTCGTGGCAACTACACTGAATGGTCGACCGGGTCGTCTTTTCAGCCTTTTCAGGCATTGGCATGAATCGTCGTATCATCGCTTTCGCAGTGGTTGCCGGCGCGCTCGCGGTCGCTTCGTTGGCGATGGCGCAAAACGTCGCCACTCGTGAGGCCGCCAAAATCGGTCCTCCGACCGCTCCGGCCGCACAGCCGCGGAAGTTGGCTCCCGGTGTCGAGCAGACGATCCCGTTCGAAGAACGCATTGATGAAAAGGTCACACGACAAGACCTGACCGATATTCTCGCCGAGAATCCGACCTTTGGCGTCAAGCCGGGCTCGACGGCCCCGTCGCCGGCCAAAGGGGTGCGGTTCGAGCACGACGTCCGCGGGCTCGATTTCAGCTTCAAGCCGCTGCGAATGATCGAAGTCGACGTGCCAAACATGGCCGGCCGCATGCGCCGCACGCTGGTCTGGTACATGGTATTCCACGTGAAGAACCCCAGTGCCGACAAGCCTCTGCTCTTCACTCCGCAGTTCTGGATGGAAGACCTGGACAAGCACACACTGTACGCCGAACAGTTGATTCCCGTGGCCATTCCGGCCATCCAGCGTCGCGAGGATCCAAATCGTCCGCTGCTGAATACGGTGCAGATGACCGGCGAAGTGGCCCCTGG
>DASZPI010000663.1:0-4740 GCA_035550355.1 Pirellulales bacterium | reverse complement strand
CGATAAGCTCTTTTCGACGCCGGCCTCGCAGGCTTCGGCGTTGGCTTCCATCTCCTCGGCGCAAAACTCAACGAAAGCGTGGTTGGCCTTGGTCAATAGCATGATCGATTCCAGGGTCGTTTGACCCATCATCGGCATCATGATGTTGAGCTGAAACTGCCCGCCGGCGGCGCCGGCCACCGCGATCGCCTGGTCGTTACCCATCACGCGCGCGGTTACCTGCATCATGCTCTCGCACATCACCGGGTTCACTTTGCCCGGCATGATCGAGCTGCCCGGCTGCCGGTCAGGGAGCTTCAATTCGTAGAACCCGCACCGCGGGCCGCTGCCCAGCCAGCGGACGTTGTTCGAGACGTTGAACAATGTGACCGCGATCGTGCGCAATTGGCCGTGGCATTCGACCAGGCCGTCGCGTTGAGCGTTGGCTTCGAAGTGGTTCGTTGCCTCGACGAAGGGAATGTGGGTTTCCTTGGCGAGTACGGCCGCGGTGCGCGCGCCGAATTCAGGATGCGTGTTGATCCCGGTTCCGACGGCGGTACCGCCACACGGCAGTTCAACGATCGCAGCGATCGCGCGCCGGGCGCGCTCGACGGACATCGCAACCTGACGGGCCAAACCGCCGATTTCTTGCCCCAGCCGCAAGGGCGTGGCGTCGGCCAAATGCGTACGGCCGATCTTGATGATCTGGTCCCACTGCGTGGCCTTGTGGTCGAGCACTTTCTGCAGCCGCTCGAGCGATGGCACCAGTTGCTCGGCGATCTCGATGCCGACCGCCACGTGAATCGCCGTGGGGAACATGTCGTTCGTACTCTGCCCCATGTTCACGTGATCGTTCGGGTGGATCGGCTTTTTCTCGGCATACCTGTCGCCGCCAAGCATTTCGATCGCCCGGTTCGAGATGACCTCGTTCGCATTCATGTTGCTGCTGGTGCCCGACCCCGTTTGGAAGACGTCGATCGGAAACTGATCGTCGAGCTTCCCAGCGGCGACTTCGCGCGCCGCATCGAGCAGCGCCTGCACCTGCTTGTCGTTGAGCGGGTTCTTGCCGGTGCCGGTGAGCTTGCCCAAGTCGCGATTGGCAATCCCGGCGGCGTATTTCACCAGGCCTAAGGCGTGAATCAACGGCGCCGGCAGCGGCCAGCCGGAAATCGGGAAATTTTCGATCGCGCGCTGCGTTTGCGCGCCGTAGTAGGCCTTGGCCGGCACGCGGACCTCGCCCATCGAGTCGCGTTCGATGCGGAATTCAGACATGAATAAAGCTCACGGCAGAAAGATGCACGATGGATTCCGTGGAATCGTTGCATCATACTGCCGCGCCCCCCGACCAGAAACGGGGTCGCGCCCGCCAGGCATTCAGCGCGGAATGTGGCAGCTTCCGCTGTCGCACGACTCGACGCGCCCGAACAAATACCGCCGCTGCGCAACGAACTGATACAGCCGTTGCCAAACGGGCAGACTGAACGGGATGTGCAGCAAGGGCGCCAACGGCCACAACGCCGGCAAGCGGCGCGTCAGGCAGCGGAATGCAGCCGCGCCCCAATAGCGCTGGCCGTTCGGTTCGACCACGAGCATATTTCGCATCAGGTCGTCGTGACGCAAGTCGGGCCAGCGACGCTGCACTTCCGGATCGTGCAGCGACAGGTAGGCCAATTGCCCGAACAGATCCAATCGCTTGAGCCGTTGGACCGAACCTCGGCAGAAACGGCATTGGCCGTCGAAGACAACGATCGTTGCGGCGGGGCGAGCCGTGGGAGTGGGGAACTCGGCCGTGGCATCGTTCGTCGAATGGACTGGCGAGACGGTGGTGCTCATGAGGTGTTGCCCTGGGGATTACCCGGCCATGAATTGTACCGTGGTCCCAACCGCACCAATGCCGCACCGATTAACTTTTCCGGCGCGCGCCGGTTGGTTAGTGGGCCTTAACTCGCTGTGGAATCGTAAAGCTGTACAGAACCGTCACGGCTCCACCAGCCAGCAAGCTCCAAGGCGCCCAATCGGGCGGCACGACTTCGTGTGGACGCCCGACCGGCACGCTGCCGAGCATTCCGCCACTGGTCGTGGGACGGGTGTGCAGCACCGCCTTGTCGATCATCAGGCATTCGACGCCCAAAAGACAGCTCGATACACCCAAGGCAACAAACAGGGATCGCCACATAGGTCAGCCGGAAGGAGCAAGCCTTCCGCTCGCCATGACGCCGAAACGTTGAGGTTTGAGCAGCCCTCGGTTTGTTTTCGATTGCACGTGGCGGTGAACTGTAGTGGTGCGCCGCGATTTACGGTCGTGCGATGTGAATCGATGCGGATGCCGGAGAACGGAACGAAAATCGATCGATTCGGGCGCGTGAACGGGCTTCGATCGTACTAAGCTTGGCAATCGCGCCGAAAATATCTATTGCCCAGACCTGCGCGTCAGGGCAAAACTTTCAGTCGTCGTCGTGCCGATGCTTATTCGGCGAGCAGCAAAGAATTTGTGCGTTGTTCGGTTCCAACGGCAAACCTATAATAACCGTGACGAACCGGACCAGAGAAATGGAGCTTGCGCGCTTGGCGCCTAAGCGCAAACTATTGGTCGTGTCGGATGCCGACGCCCAACACGGGGCCGCCGACGAACATGCCGCGCTTGCACAGCTCGGCGCAGAGTTCGAGCTCGTGTACGTGCCCAATTCGATGCGCGCCCTGTCGCGCCTGGCACGCGAAGAGTTTGCCGGCGTATACATCGGTGGCAGCGCCCAGCGCGATACGGCCGCCGTCGGTGCGCTGCTGCAAAATGAGCGCATCCTGCAAGGCATGCCGGACGGCGTCGTGTTGCTCGACGGCGAGAACACCATTCTCTGGGGCAACGGCCGCCTGAAGGAGTGGTGTTGCCGCGACAGCGTGCTGGGGGCGAATTTTTACTCGGTCCTCGGCAGCCCGGAAATTCTCGGTCCCGATTTTTGTCCGTTCCACACGGCGCTTGCCACCGGCAACCCCAGCAGCTCGACGTTGCGCTCGGCCGAGAATCGCTACTACCGCGTGCACGCGGCCCCGGTGCTCGAAGACGAAGGCCCGGCACGGAACCTAATCGTCACCATTCGTGACGTGACGAGCGAAGTGCTCCAGCAACAGAAGCTCGCCGCCATTCACCAGGCCGGCGTGGAGCTGGCTGACCTCACGCCCGATGAATTGTCGCGGATGACCGTCGATGAGCGTAAAGAACTGCTCAAAGCGAACATCCTGCACTACACGCAGGACTTGTTGAATTTCAATGTGGTCGAGATTCGCCTGCTCGATTCGAAGACCGGACGGCTCGAGCCGCTGCTGTACGAAGGCATTCTGCCCGAAGCGGCCAATCGGGTGTTGTACCCCAAGGCGCAGGGCAACGGCGTAACGGGGTTCGTTGCCGCCACCGGGCAAAGCTACCTTTGCGAAGACACGACCGAAGACCCGCTGTACTTGGAAGGCGCCAAGGGGGCGAAGAGTTCGCTGACCGTGCCGCTGGTGCTGCACGACCAAGTGATCGGCACCTTCAACGTCGAAAGCCCCGAGCCGCGGGCATTCACCGAGAACGATCTGCAGTTTCTCGAAATCTTTAGTCGCGACGTCGCGGCCAGCATTAACACGCTCGAGCTGCTCGTGGCGCAAAAGGCCAGCAGCGCCGCCGAGAGTATCGACGCGATCCACAGCGCCGTCGCGCTGCCGGTCGACGAGATTCTCAACGACGCCGTGAACATTATGGAGCGCTACATCGGTCACGAACCCGAGGTGACCGACCGTGTGAAGCGCATCCTGCGCAACGCCCGCGACATCAAGCAGGTCATTCAGAAAGTCGGCCAGCAAATGGCCCCCACCGAGGCGCTGCCAACCATGTTGGCCACGAACGAGCGCCCCGAGCTGCGCGACCTCAAGGTACTGGTGGTCGATGCCGATGAGCAGGTCCGCAGCCAGTCGCATGCGCTGCTCGACCGCTACGGCAGCGTCGTCGAAACCGCTCATGACGGCGCCGAGGCGGTCTCGATGGTCCGCGCCATGAACCTGACCGACAACTACGACGTGATCATCACCGACATTCGCTTGCCCGACACCACCGGCTACGAACTGCTGTTAAAGCTGCACCAGATGATGGAGCACGTGCCGATCATCTTCATGGCAGGCTTCGGCTACGATCCAGGGCACTCGATTCCGAATGCCAAACGGGCCGGCTTCAGCCCCGGGCTGCTCTCAAAGCCGTTCAGTCTCGACCAGTTGCTCAATGCCGTCGAGAAGGTTATGCAACAGGATCGTACGGTGCGCCAGTCGTAAGCGGCATGCCTGGCTCATCCGGGCGAACGACGACGGGCGTTGATTCGGCTTGAAGCATTGGCTGGTGGAAATGCATCCATTTGTCGCACTCTTCTACGCGATCGCCTTCATCGGGCATCTTGCCTTGTGCGCGGCGTTCACCAACCGCGTGCACGCGATGGCTTTTCCGCGCTCCGTCATCGAAATGTTCAACTGGATTGTCCGCGCCTGGGCCATCGGGCTGACCTTGGGGCTCGCGTCGATCGGTCTGTTCGCCGGTCCCGGGGCGCTGGCGATTTCGCCCCCCTACGGTTTGCCCTGGGCGCTCGTGGCTTATCTGTACCTGGCCTTTGTGGCCGGTTTCGTGTTCGTGCCGCTCGAATGGCGGCGACGGCTGTGGTTCCGCAGCCCGCGATCGCTTCGTCAGCAGGATGCCGAGTTGCACGACTTTCGCGCCCATCGGGAACGTCGTTCCGTGGGTGC
>DASZPI010000662.1:0-2213 GCA_035550355.1 Pirellulales bacterium | reverse complement strand
CGTTCGCGCTGTTGGCATTATCGTTCAAATACTCGGTCGCACTTGGTGCGTTTCTGGCCGGCACGCTGGTGGCCGAGAGCGGGCGTGGCAAACAGATTGAACATCTCGTCGCCCCGGTGCGCGACCTGTTTGCGGCGGTGTTCTTCGTCGCCGTCGGGATGATGATCAATCCGTCGCTCATCCTCGAATACTGGCGAGCGGTCGTGCTGTTCACCTTGCTGGTGATTGTCGGGAAAGTGCTGGCGGTCTCGTTGAGCGCATTCCTTACCGGCTTCGACACGCGCACTTCGGCGAAGGCAGGAATGAGCCTCGCGCAGATTGGCGAGTTTTCCTTCATCATCGCCGGACTTGGCCTCAGCACCGGGGCGACTCGCGAGTTCCTGTACCCGCTGGCCGTAGCGGTTTCCGCCATCACGACGCTCACCACCCCTTGGCTGATCCGGTTGAGCGATCCTGCCTCGAGGTTTATCGATCGCAAACTGCCGCGGCCGCTTCAAACCTTTGCATCGCTGTACGGATCATGGATCGAGCAACTGCGTTTAGCACCCCACGACATGAGCGAGACGGCACGACTGCGTCGCTGGGTGCGGATGTTGCTATTGGATTTCGTGATCGTGGCGGCAATCGTGATTGGCGTTTCGACGCAGGCCGATCGCTTGACGGCTGTGGTGACGCGTTGGACTGGTTTCGAACGTCCGGCCAATGTGCTCCTGGCTCTCGCCATGGCCGCCGTGGTGCTTGCTCCATTTGCGATCGGCATCATTCGCAACGCGCGTGGCCTGGGACAGGCCCTGGCACTGCGCGTGCTACCCGCCGCTGGCGAAGGCACGCTCGACCTCGGTCTTGCGCCCCGTCGAGCGCTCGTCGTCACGTTGCAATTGGCAATTGTGCTGCTGTTGGGAGCCCCGCTCGTCGCCGTAACGCAGCCTTTTCTCCCTCCGTTCCAGGGTGCTGCCATTTTGCTGATTGTGTTGTTGGGCCTGGGAATGAACTTTTGGCGCAGCGCCACCAACTTGCAAGGACACGCACGCGCCGCCGCGCAGACCATCGTCGAGCTACTGGCTCGTCAGGCAAACACCAACACCTCGACCTCCGATTCCGCCGCGGCAATCGACCAACTGCATCATGTGCTCCCGGGCCTGGGATCGCCTGAGCCACTACTTGTTGCGACCGAAAGTCCGGCCGTGGGTAAGAAACTGAGCGAGCTCGCGTTGCGCAGCCTTACCGGCGCCACGATCCTCGGCATCACGCGCGGGGATCAACAAATCGTCGTTCCCAGTGGTGACGAGCGGATCGAAGCGGGCGACGTGCTGGCGGTCGCAGGCAGCCACGACGCGGTGGCAGCGGCACGGGCGATGATCACCGGCGGAACACTATCAACCGCGTGAGTGGCGCGGCCGTTTAGCTGCTAGCACCCGCGGCGCGAGCCTTGCCAGGGTTGACCTTGCCCAAACTTGCCCTTTGCGGGACAAATACCGCCCCCGCACCGGCAGTTGCGAGCGTTGCGCCATGCCCGTTACTCCTTACGATGATTCGCCCTCGCCTGACCCGCGCGCCCGAACGCGCCGGCAGCTCGATCGGCTCGTGGAACAAGCCGAGGCGGCAATCGAAGCAACCAGCGCACCCGTCGTTGCACCGTCGAAGGTCGAAACATTCAAAGCATTTGAGTTGCCTGACCTCGCCGCCGACGGGTTCAGCGAACGGCGGGTCGAGCCACCGCTCGCCGAGGTAGAGCTAAGAATGGTGTTCGGCCGAACGCGAGTGACACTCGAAATGGCGTTGTCGCTGGGCGATGGCTCGACCTTGGTGCTTGATCAAGCGTCGTCCGACCTTGCCGACCTCTACGCCGACGGGAAGCTCATCGCGCGTGGCGAAGTGTTGTTGATCGAAGATCGTTATGCGGTACGTATTGTCGAGCTTTTGAACCCTGTTGACCGAGTGGCAGCTTAGTGCAGGCCAATGCATGATTTGTAGGCTGCAAGTGACACGCATACGCAGCGCCGCCGCAGCATGCACGACCTGCATGATCGCGGTGCTGTCGATGGTCGCGACCACTCGCGCACAGGTCGAAGCACCCTCGCGATCAACGCCGCGCGTCGCCTCGGCTCCGCTACGCGAACGCACGCTGCCTGCGATTCCGTTGGCGCGCCCCGACGCCCCGGCGGCGGCGCACGGCGAATCGCGGAACGCCTCAGCACGCCCGCTAGGCGATG
>DASZPI010000661.1:0-2817 GCA_035550355.1 Pirellulales bacterium | reverse complement strand
AAATTCATCGCGGTTGGCGACTTGCCGACATTATGTCGCTGGGGAACGTGTCACGCATTGCGCCCATCCATCGTTTGCCCTGTCGCGGAGATCAACATGCGGCTGTCCATTCTGCTCAACGTGCCGGCCTCCACCACCGGTCGCAATTACGCCGTGCTCTGGCTCGATACCGTGAATGACAGCTGGTCGCTGGATGCGTATTTCGGATGAACATGACCGGCCGTTTCGGGATCGTGACCGACGATTTCGGCAACGTGACCGGTCATTTCGGGAACGTGACCGAGCGGACCAGAAGGCAGGATTGGCGTTGCGCATGACATCAACCACGCGGGCTATGCTCGCCGGCTTTGGCCGGAGAGACGATGCCCGCGCACCGGATGAACATGCGCATGATCAAGGACGTTTTACGACTTAAATTTGACGGCGGTTTCTCGCACGATCGGATCGCCGCATCACTGGGCATATCCAAGGGCGTGGTCACGAAATACATCGGACTAGCCAGTGCCGCCGCGCTGGACTGGGCAAGCGCGTGCGATATGGATGAAGCCGAACTCGAGCGGCGGCTTCTCGGCAAGCCCACGGGGCCAGCAGCCTACGCCCAGCCGGACTATGGACGCATCCATCAGGAGCTACGTCGCAAAGGCATGACGCTGACGTTGCTGTGGGAGGAATACCAGGCTGAGTTCGCGGACCGGCAGACCTACCGCTATACGCAGTTCTGCGGGCACTACAAGGCGTTCACGAAACGCCTGAAGCGCTCGATGCGTCAGATTCACCGCGCCGGCGAGAAGCTGTTTGTCGACTTCGCCGGCCCCACGTTGCCGCTGGCGAGCGGACGCCGCGCGCACATCTTCGTAGCGGCTATGGGCGCATCGAGTTACACGTTCGCATGTGCGACGCCGGCCGAGACGATGGAGGACTGGCTGGGCGGCATTGCTCGCGCGCTGACCTTCTATGGCGGAGTGCCGCAGCTGATCGTCCCGGATAACCCACGCGCGATGATTGCCGATCCCGATCGCTATGAACCTCGTGCCGGCGACACGGTGCTGGACTTCGCGCGTCACTACGGCACATCATTCCTTCCTGCGCGCGTATATCGTCCGCAGGACAAACCGAAGGTAGAGGTTGCGGTCCAGGTCGTCGAACGCTGGATCATGGCGCGCCTGCGTCATCACCGGTTTGAGTCGGTCCACTCGGTCAATGAGGCGATCCGCCCGCTGCTCAGGAACCTGAATGAGAGGCCGTTCCAGAAGCTGCCGGGATGTCGCGCCAGCGCATTCACCCAGCTGGACGCGCCGGCACTGCAGCCGCTGCCGGCACAGCCCTATGAGCTCGCGCGCTTCAAGACAGTGGCGGTTCACATCGACTATCACGTCGAGATCAACAAACACCGCTACAGCGTGCCGCACGCGCTGGTCGGTCTCAAGCTCGATGCGCGCATCACGGCGGGCGCTGTCGAACTGCTGCATCGCGGTCGCCGTGTCGCCAGCCATGCACGCAACGAGCGCGCAGGCGGCTACACCACCGTCGTCGAGCACATGCCTGCGGCACACCGCGCCCATCTGGAATGGACGCCGCAGCGGCTGATTCATTGGGGACAGCAGATCGGCGTGGCAACCGGCGTGCTTGTTACCCGGCTGCTGGAGGAGCAACGTCATCCGGAACACGGCTATCGCGCGTGCCTCGGATTGCTCTCGCTCTCACGTCGCTATGGCCGCGAACGTCTCGAAGCCGCCTGTGCGCTAGCACTCGAGCTGGGCGTGCACCGTTACCGCCACGTGCGCGACATCCTGATTAACAACCGTGACCGCGCTGCAGTGGCAACGCCTGCCGACTGGATCAGCCCGAGCCACGCGCATGTACGCGGCCCCGGCTACTACCAATAAAGAAGACCCACCATGATGATGCAACAGACACTGACGCAACTGCGCACCCTGAAGCTGGACGGTTTCGCTGACGGCCTGGAAGAACAACTGACGCAGCCCGGTGCGGCCAGCCTGAGCTTCGAGGAACGGCTGTCCCTGCTGGTCGACCGGGAAGCCAGCTGGCGTGATGATCGCCGTCGTACCCGACTGCTCAAGCTGGCGCGCCTCAAGTATCCGCAGGCCGCCATTGAAGATCTCGACACGCGTGCTGGCCGTGGCGTCGACCCGCGCTCACTCACGAGCCTCGCGCTCGGTGACTGGGTCTAAGCCGGCTACAGCCTGCTCATCAGCGGCCCAACCGGCGCCGGGAAATCGTGGCTCGCTTGCGCCCTGGCCCAATACGCTTGTCGGCGCGGTCATTCGGCCTTGTATCTGCGCGTGCCGCGACTTGGCGAGGAGCTTCGCGTTCTGCACGGCAATGGCGGCTTCACAAAATGGCTGCTGCAGGTCGCACGCGTTGACGTGCTCCTGCTGGACGATTGGGGAATGGCTCCCCTCGACGCAATGATCCGAAACGATCTGCTCGAGATGATCGATGACCGCTCGGCGGGAAAGGCGACCATCATCACCAGCCAGTTACCGATTGAGCACTGGCACGGATGGATCGGCGACGAGACCATCGCCGATGCGATGCTGGATCGTCTCATGCAACGTCATCACCGCATCACGCTGACCGGCGAGTCACTCAGAAAAGCATCCCCTAAACCCAACGTCCTGGAGACCGAACTCGACCAGAACTGACAAGGAAATCTACAATCGACACCGCGCAACGCCCAACCCCGCCGAATCGGTCACGTTCCCGAAATCGGCGGTCACGTTCGCCGAAATACGCACTGTGCTCTTAACAGGTCGCACTCCCGATACGCGCGGAATGTCGAATCGAGGCGTGGCG
>DASZPI010000660.1:0-4825 GCA_035550355.1 Pirellulales bacterium | reverse complement strand
GCCCGCGTCCGCAAGCCGGTCGCTTGCCGCGATTAGCAATCGATCGCGCTGGTCGCGTGGCAAGGCGGCGAGCGCGTCGCGGCTCAGACCGACCTCGTTGCCGGTGCGCACCACGCCGACGGTCCACATTCCGGCGTTCCGTCCGGCTTGAATGCCGACGCAAGTGTCATCGACCACCAGGATCGCTTCGAGCGGGTAAACGCCCAAACGGCGGGCATTCTCCAGGTTCAGCCATGGCGCCGGCCGCCCCTCGGCAAGATCGCTGGCGCAGAGCATGGCATCGGGGCGATAACCTCGCTCGGCCGCCAGCGGCATTAGCACGTCCATCATTTCGCGCGTGTAGCCGGTGCTCGAGCCGATCTTCATGCCGCGCTGCCGGCAGGCCACGACCACTTCAGCCACTCCCGGCAACACGTCGGCGTGATTGCGCAGGCAGCGCATTTGCACCGGCAGAAACGCCTCGTACAGCCGATCGACGTCGCGCTCCTCGGGTGATCGGCCATGTCGGTCACGCCACCGCTGGGCGATCGCGGGGTTCTTCAACAGTGCGTCGATATGAGCACGTTTGGCCATACCCATCGGAGCGCGGGCTTCGGCTTCGGACAGCGCTACGCCGTGTTCGCCGAACACTTGCACGAATACCGCCATCGGCGCACGCGAACCGAAATCGATCGTCGTTCCGGCCCAATCGAACAGCACAGCCTTGAGCGGACCTCGGTAGCAATGCGCGGCAGCATCTTGGCGGATCATGGTCATCCCGATTTCAGCTCGATGTTGCGACGGCCGCGCGCATGCTCGCCTAAATTCCAAAAGTCGTCCGCAATGCCAAAAGACAGCGTCATTCCCGCGCCGCCGGTGGCGGTACACACGGTCACACCCGGCCTTGGTTCGCACACTACGAACAGGTGGGTCGGGTGCTTGGCATAGATTCCATGCCAGCGCTCGGCGATGGTCCAGTCGGGCAACTCGATCAGCTTGTGCAACTCGGACAAGATCAACTCGTCGATCCTCGCCTTGTCGAACGGTTCGATCGCAGCGTCGTATTCGTGCGAGTCGCCGAGGATGACCTCGCCCATGCGGTTCTGCGACGCCATCACGTGAATGCCGTATGCATCAAGCTCGGGATTTTCTGCGGCGATGCGCCGCTTGAGCGCAGGCAACGACGGGCATTGCGCAAAGCTGGCGTAGTGGCGCAACGTCAGGCCGCCGGCTAAATGCGGGCCGATCCGCCAATCGTTCGGCTGCCCGACCGTCCGCAGCATCTGCAACTTGCAGCGCCGCATGCCGCACGTGGCCAGCACGTCGGGGAACAGCGTCTTGAAATCGTCGCCACTGCAAATCACGATCTGTTCGGCCTGCCAGCGACGACCGTCGGTCGACACCAAAAGCGACGAATCGACCTCGCAGATCGAGGTTTCGAATCGTAGTTCGACGCCGTGCGCCTCGGCTAGCCATCGTGGCAGCACGCGAATCGCTTCGCGCGGATCGACACACAACTCGGTTGGGCTCCACAAGGCGCCCAGCAGTCCGTCGCGGCGCACTGCCGGCGATCGTTCGCAGGCGGCCACAGGCGACAACATTTGCAGTTCATGGTGGTTCGCAGCCAGATTGCCGAACTCTTCGAGCACGGCGAGCTCGTCGTCGTGATAGGCGACGTGCAGCGATCCACACCGGTTGAACCAAATGTTCGCTTGTCCCCCCGCCTCCAGCCAAAGCGCGCGGCTGCGCATCGCCAACTCATGCGGCGCTCCGCTGGGTTGCCCAACCGGCCAGATCATGCCGAAGTTGCGAATCGAAGCGCCTTGGGCAGCTCGATGACGATCGAACAGCAGCACCCGTTTGCCGCGCTTTGCCGCCGCCCAGGCGTGCGCCAGGCCCACAATGCCAGCACCGACAATCGCCACATCGGCCAGCATGCTCATGGCGCGGCCAATCCTGCCGAGCGCGCCGCCTGCTCAACGTACGCCAGGAAGTGCTCAAGCGACGGGGTCTTCAAGCCAGGCACCTTCGCTGCGTCGTCCCAACGGCGCAATCGCACGGCCGCTGCCGCATGCGGCAGTTGCTCGAACGTAGTGACGTCGTCGTCTGTCATTTCACCGCCTTGCAGACGCAAGCTTTGGACCGACGGGGGGCTGAGCGTTTGGCTGTACGATGGATCGACCGTGCACAAATAGCGCTTGGCCGCCACGTGCAATCGCACCGGCTCGGTGACCGCTTCGTCGAACGATCGCGTCAACCAACGGTACCCGGAATTTTCATGATGATCGTCGATTCCTTGATCGGGGGCATCGTCCGGCAGATCGTGCAGCAGATGACCAATATCGTGCAGCAAGGCGGCCGTGATCAGCGCCGGGCCACTCTGTTCCTGCTCGGCCAGCCAGGCCGCCTGCACGGCATGTTCTTGCTGGGTGACGGCCTCGCCACCGTAAAGCGAGGCGCCGTGTTCCCGAAACAGGTCGGCAATTTCATGAACGATTTCCATTATGCGACACCTTCAGCAGCAAAGCGGTCCGAAACAAACTTCGTTGCGGAGGCCATTCTTCACGATTCGTGAGCCGTTTCAACGGCCGGCAAAGATTTTCGTACTTACTCACAAAAATCACATCGCCGTTTGCTAACGTTCGCAGCGCAGTTGTAAATTCTCGGTACGTCCCTCGAAATTCCTCACGCGCAGCCGACCATGACCTATTTGCAGGCGGGGATCAACGGTCGCCGGTTCACGGTGCCGAACTGGCTATTTTTGCTGTGGAGCACGACCGCCGCGTTCGGGACGTACTTCTGTATTTATGGCTTTCGCAAGCCATTTACCGCCGCAGGCTACGAAGGGGCTGAGCTGTGGGGAATCGAATACAAAGCGGTGCTCGTCGCCTCGCAGGTGTTTGGCTACACGCTTTCGAAATTTGTAGGGATTCGCGTAATCGCCGAGATGTCGCCGCAAAGGCGCACGAGGCGCATCCTACTGTTAGTCGCCGTGGCGCAACTTGCCTTGTTGGCTTTCGGGCTAACACCGCCGCCGTACAACCTGGCCTGGCTGTTCATCAACGGTCTACCGTTGGGCATGGCGTTTGGCATGGTGTTGCGCGTTCTCGAAGGGCGGGTGCTCACCGAAATGCTTACGGCTGGACTGTGCGCGAGCTTTATTCTGGCCGATGGATTTACCAAGTCGGTGGGGGGCTGGCTGTTGAAAGCGGGCGTGTCAGAAGGCTGGATGCCGTTCGCCGCGGGCGCGTTGTTTCTGCCTCCGCTGGCCGGGTTCGTGGCGATGCTTGCCTGCGTGCCACCGCCCGACACACGCGACGTTGACGCACGCAGCGTGCGAACGCCAATGACAGCCAACGATCGCCGCCGGTTTTTCATGCGATATGCCGTAGGTTTGTCGGCAGTGATCGCGCTGTATCTTACGGTCACCATCCTGCGGAGCGTGCGTGCCGATTTTGCCCGAGAGATTTGGAGCGGGCTGGGGTACGTTGGCAGCCCGAGCGTGTTCACCTTGTCGGAGATCGTCGTCAGCCTCGGCGTGGTGATCCTGACCGGGGCCGGCGTGCTGATTCGCGACAATCGGGCCGCCTTTTTCACCGCCGTGCTAATCTCGATCGCGGGCCTACTGCTGATTCCGCTGGCCGTCGTCGGGCGCAGCTACGGTCTGGACGGATTCGGGTTCATGGTACTGATCGGGCTCGGCCTGTACTTGCCGTACGTCGCCGTGCATACCACGATTTTCGAGCGGCTGATTGCGATGACCGGCGATCGCGGCAACATTGGCTTCTTGATGTACCTGACCGACTCGATCGGCTACCTGGGTTACGTGGGCGTGATGCTTTGCCACGGCATGTTGGCAATGACCGGAGTAACCGTGGCCAAAAGTGGGGACTTTCTGGCGTTCTTCGAGCCGCTATGCTGGGTGATCAGCGGCGCTGGAATCGCGTCGGCTGCCGTGTGCTGGGTGTACTTCGCAAGGCGCCAAGCTACTGTCGAAAAACAAATCGCGCTGGTCGTACCGGCGGGCGAAACGGCTTGATTCGAACTCCGTTCTGAACGCAGGCGATCAAACCGCATGATTACGGCTGCCGCAATGCTGTTTCATGGGCCCGAGCAACCGCTCGAACGCGTGGAACTGCCGGTGCCGCGTCTGAACCGCGGTGAAGTTCTCGTGCGCGTCCAAGCGTGCACGATTTGCGGCAGCGACCTGCATACGGCCCACGGCCGACGGAAGGTTGCGGTGCCCACGATCCTCGGCCACGAGATCCTGGGACGCATCGTTGAATTCGGCCCACATGCTGTGCGCTACGATGCAGCCGACAAACCACTGCACGTCGACGATCGCGTCACGTGGGCCATCGTGGCCAACTGCGGCGAATGTTTTTACTGTCGCCGCGGCCTGCCAGCCAAATGCGAACGCGGCATCAAGTTCGGCCATCAACAACTTGGCCCCGACAACGGCCTGACGGGCGGCCTGGCCGAGTACTGTGTGCTGCCGCAAGGCACGTCGCTGTTTCGCGTGCCCGACGAGCTGCCCGACGAGGTGGCCTGTCCGGCCAACTGCGCGACCGCGACCGTAGCGGCTGTGTTGGAAGCTGCTGGATCGGTGGTCGAGCGGAACGTTCTCGTGGTCGGAGCCGGCATGCTCGGACTAACGGCGTGCAGCATGGCAAGCCTCGATGGCGCGAGCGCGGTGGTGTGTTGCGATCTTGCCGCCACTCGCCGCCAGCGGGCGCTCGACTTTGGCGCGACGGCGGTCGCTTCGCCCGCGGAGCGCGCCTCACTCGTCGCCGACACCACGCGGGGCTACGGAGTCGACGCGGGTCTGGAACTCTCCGGATCGACC
>DASZPI010000659.1:0-5921 GCA_035550355.1 Pirellulales bacterium | reverse complement strand
GACGCCGATCCCCGAACTGCTCAAGCGCCACCGGCGCGAAATGGCGCACCTGCACGTCAACGATCCGAACAAGCAAGGCCCCGGCATGGGCCAGTTGGACTTCGTGCCGATTTTGCGGACCCTGGGCGAGATTGACTACCGCGGGTGGGTAAGCGTCGAAGTGTTCGATTACGCGCCGGGGCCGGAACGCCTGGCGCGCGAGAGCATCGACAACCTGCGCGCGGCTTTGGCCGCAGTGTGAGCCAGCGTATGGGTCGAGCCTGGTGGTCGATCGTTACCTTGCTATTGATCGCGCGAGCGATCGCGGCCGCCGAGCCGAGCGTCGGTTATCGTCTCGAGCTCGAAACGATCCATCGCGGCTACGATGGCAAGACCTGCTGGGTACATGCTCGGGCCGGCGCAATCCCCGGCGAGCGACCGATCGTTGTGCTCACGATGCAGAAGCTGCTGCTCACGGGCAGCGATGTGTTCTACGCACTGAACGACATGCGGACCGACGACCTCGGCCGCAGTTGGAGCGGGCCGACCGAACATGCCGACACGCTAGGCCGGCGCGATGAGCCTGATGGGGTGACTGTCGCGGCCTGCGATTTCTGGCCCAAGTGGCACCGCACCAGCGGCAAACTGCTGGGCATCGGTCATACGGTGCGCTACCGCGACAACCGGGTGATGCACGTCCGCCGCCGCGAGACGTGTTACTCGGTCTACGACCCCGAGCGCCGCGCGTGGACCCCCTGGACGACGCTCGCCATGCCCGACGAGCCGCGATTCCAAAACGCCGGAGCGGGGTGTGTCCAGCGCGTTGATTTGCCTAACGGCGAGATTCTGCTGCCGATCTACTTCAAGCGTCCCGAGGAAGAGCTGGCCTCGGTCACGGTGGTGCGCTGCCGGTTCGATGGCCGACGGCTGGAGTACGTCGAGCACGGCAACGCGCTGAGCCTGCCCAACGGGCGCGGATTCGTCGAACCGTCGCTCACACGGTTCAAGGACAAGTTTTATCTGACGCTACGCAACGACTTGGCCGGCTACGTGACCTCGTCGAGCGACGGACTGCATTTCGACGCGCCGCAGCCATGGCTGTGGGACGACGGCAGCGACCTGGGCAATTACAACACCCAACAACATTGGGTCACGCACCACGATGGGCTGTTTTTGGTCTACACGCGCCGCGGGGCAGAGAACGACCACGTGTTTCGCCACCGTGCACCGCTGTTCATGGCCGAGGTCGATCCGGCGACGCTGCGCGTGCGCCGCGCCACGGAGCGCGTGCTCGTGCCGCAACGCGGCGCGCGGTTGGGCAATTTTGGCGTGGTCAACGTGAACGAGAACGAAACCTGGGTGACGGTCAGCGAGTGGATGCAGACCTGGGGGCCGAAGGTGGTCATGCCGCCCGACAACCCATACGGTGCAGACAACAGTGTGTACGTCGCGCGGATTGTTTGGGACGCGCCGAACCGAGGATGGGACGAGCACTAAGTGCGCTACGATTTGGCGCCCAGGCGAGAGCGCCTGGAGCGAACGGCTTGCCTACCCGTTGCCGGCCTTAAGCTCGGCCAGGTGTTGTGCGGTGCCTACCAGGCGGTCCCAGTTGGCCTGCAGGTATTCGGGCGGGCCGCCGATCTGCGCGACGACTTGGGCCACCAGCTCGGTCGGCACCATTTCGATCGCGTCCCACGGGCAGACCGTCAGCTCGTACGGGTTGGTCTTCTTCTGCGGAATGTGAACGCAGACTTCGCAGCCGACGCAACGTTCGATGTCGATCTCGCACCATTGCTGCGTGCCCTTGACCACGCCGCCGTTGATCTTGCGCAGCTCGATGCAGTCGACCGGGCACACCTCCAGGCACGATTCGCACCCGGTGCAGTTGTCGGCATTAATAACTGCCAATTCCTTTGGCAGTTTTTTACGAGGGCCGGCTTTGGCCATCGGAACTCCTCGCGATGAAACACGGCGACCCACGTCGCCGGCTAAACGCTATCTGTGAAAGTTTGCACAAGGTATCATAGGCGGTGATCGGCAGCCGGCCAACTGCTACATTGATGATTTCTCCCGCCCCGCATCGCACGTCCTAACTTTCTCGTGAGCCGACGCTTATGACGGCGTTTCCTGCCATCTTTCGTGTTCGTCAGACTTTCGACGCCCCGCGGCTGGACGACATTTCCGCCAGCGTGCATGCCGAGTTGAAACGCTTGCAGCTCGATCGCCGCATCCAGCCCGGGCAGTCGGTCGCCATCACTGCCGGCAGCCGGGGAATCGCCAACATTGCGACCATTCTCAGGGCGATTGTCGACCACCTGAAATCGATCGGCGCCAAGCCGTTCATCGTGCCGGCCATGGGCAGTCACGGCGGCGGCACGGTCGAAGGGCAGGTCGGCATTCTCTCGGGCTACGGCATCACCGAAGCGACCATGGGCTGCCCGGTGCGCGGCACGATGGACACGGTCGTCGTCTGCCAGACCGCGGAAGGATTTCCAGTGCACTTCGACCGCTTCGCGTTCGAGGCCGACCATGTGGTGGTGTGCGGACGCGTGAAGCCGCACACCGGCTTCTCGGGCGACATCGAAAGCGGGCTGATGAAGATGATGCTCATCGGCCTCGGCAAGCACGCCGGCGCAACGATCTATCACCGCGCCATCCAGAACTACAGCTTCGCACAGATCATCCGCAGCGTCGCGTCGCACGTGCTCACCAAGTGCCGCGTGGTGGCGGGGGTCGGCATTGTCGAGAATGGCTACGACGAAACGGCCTTGATCCGAGCCGTCGCGCCCGAAGAATTCGAAGCTCGCGAAAAAGAGTTGCTCGTGCTGGCCAAGCAGTGGATGCCGCGGCTGCCGTTCGCCAAGACCGACGTGCTGGTGATCGACGAGATCGGCAAAAACATCAGCGGCACCGGCATGGACACGAACGTCGTGGGACGCAAAGAGAGCCGCATGGCCCCGGCCGTCTCGCAGACCGGCGGCCCCGTGAGCCGCATCATCGTCCGCAGCCTCACCGAGGCGACGCACGGCAACGCCACGGGCATCGGCCTGGCCGATTTCTGCCTCACCCGCACGGTCGAGCAAGTCGATCTGCGCAAGACCGCGATCAACTGCATCACCGGCATTCACCCCGAGGCGGCACGCATTCCCATGCACTTCGACACCGATCGCGAGGTGCTCGGCGCGGCGCTAGCGACGATCGGACTGGTCGAGCCGGCCGATGCGCGGATCTGCTGGATCCACAACACGCTCGATCTGGCCGAGGTCGAATGCTCGGCCGCCTACCTGGATGAAGCGCGCACGCGCGACGATTTGGAGATTTTGATCGAACCGCGACCGCTGCCGTTCGATGCGCATGGCAACTTGCCGACTTGGTCGAGCGAAACGGAACATGCTTCGGTGACGACATGACTCGATGGATTTTGCTGATCGCTATCCTGGGCTCGATTGCTAGGGCCGACGACACGTGGCCGCAATTTCGCGGGCCGGGGGGGCAAGGTCATGCCCTCGGCACGAACCTTCCACTGACGTTCGGCGAGGACGAGCACGTCACTTGGAAGACCGCGCTGCCGGGCGAAGGTTGGTCGTCGCCGGTGAGCGACGGGCGCACGCTGTGGATGACGACGGCCGTCGAGCAGGCCGATTCGCAGGTCAGCCTGCGAGCCCTGGGCGTCGACGTGGCCAGCGGCAAGCTGATCGCCAACGTCGAAGTGCTGCCGCCGGTCGCGGCGATCCCCAAGAACTCGAAGAACTCGCACGCCTCGCCCAGCCCGGTGCTCGAAGCGGGGCGGCTGTACATGCACTTCGGCACCTATGGGTCGGCATGCCTTGATACCGCGACCGGCAAAGTCGTGTGGACCCGCACCGACTTGCACCTCGAGCACAAGGAAGGCCCCGGCAGCTCGCCGCTGCTGTACGGCGACCTGATGATCTTCAACTGCGATGGCATGGACGTGCAGTTCGTCGTCGCGCTCGACAAGCGCACCGGCAACGTGGTGTGGAAGACGAAGCGCACCGGCGAGCTGTCGCCGAATCCTGACTTTTGCAAGGCGTACGCCACGCCGCTGGTGATCCATGCCGACGGCCGCGATCAGTTGATCAGCCCCGGCGCGTGGCAGGTCGTGTCGTACGAGCCCGCGACCGGCAAGGAGATTTGGAAGGTCTGGTACACGCCGGGATTCTCGAACGTGCCGCGGCCGCTGTTCGGCAACGGCTTGCTGTATGTGTGCACGGGTTTCGGCAAACCGCAGCTGTGGGCGATCAAGCCCGAGGGGACCGGCGACATCACCGAAACGGCGGTGGTCTGGAAGCTGCCGAAGCAAGCGCCGGCGAACCCCTCGCCCATCCTCGTGGGCGACACGATCTTCATGGTGGCCGACAAAGGGGTCGCGACCTGCGTCGATGCACTGACCGGCGAAGTGATTTGGACCGAGCGGCTGGCGGGAAATTTCTCGGCGTCGCCGATCTTCGTCGATGGACGGCTGTATTTCTCGTGCGAGGATGGCACCGTCTACGTGATCGCTCCGGAGCGCGAGTTCAAGCTGCTGGCAACGAACCATCTCGATGGCCGGCTGATGGCCTCGCCGGCGGTGTTGCACAACGCCATGTTCTTCCGCAGCGATACGGCGCTGTACCGGATCGAGCAGAAGTAATTACATGTTCGTGCGATCGTCGATCGCACCGGTGCCGATCAACGCATCGAGCGCCGCGGCAATGGCGGCGTTGTGCTCGGGCGTCTGCGTGTACACGCGGCACAGGCGATAGCCCAACGGCAACTGCCGGTACAACTCGCTGTCGTCCAACGGCCGGACGTCGCCCCGGGCCGGATCGAACAGAAAGTTCTGCCCTGTCGCGGCGCCGCGTGTTCCCGGTCGGTGCAGATGGCGCGGCACATCGACGCGCAGCGGCAGGTCGCGCAGTGCCGACGGCAGCGCGTCGCGCAGCGCCTGCTCGAAAAATTCGGCGCGGCTGAAGATGCTGCCGGTCTCGGGCGCCTGAGGCTCGAAGAATACCGTCCGCTCGGCGGCCATCTTCCAATGCACTTCCCGCCGCAGAAACGCCTTCCATCGCTCGCCCAGGGCGCGCTGCTTGGGGTCGGCGGCATCGGTCCAGCGCGCCACGTCGACCAGCAACGACCAATCGGTGAAGCGTTGATACGCCTCGAGGTGCTCCAGCGGATTGCCGGGAAACAGGAAGTCGCCGCTGTCGGCAAACAGGTCGGCGAGCGTCAGGTCGATCGACCTCACCGTGCGATGAAAGTACAGCGACCGAAACAACTCGGCACGCACCGCCAGAAAGCGCACCAGCGACGGCAGCCCGCGGGCGTGGATCGTTAAGCCCGACGGGCTAAAAAAGCTGTAGTGCAACAAGCGTTCAAGATCGAACGCGCGGGTATTGAACCCGGTGACGTAGGCGTCGCGCAGCACGAAGTCCATGTTGTCGACCGTGTACAGGCCGCTGAACAGGCTGCGCAGCAGCGCCAGCCAGCGCGGGGCGCCCGAATCGGTTGGATTGCGGGTGATCAGAAACGCGATCTGCTCCGGGTCGAGCGTTTCGCCCGCGGCCAGCGTGCCGCGCGGATTGCAGCGCACCTGGCGCAAAAGCGGCCCCAGTTCGTGCACGATGATGTGGCTGCCGACGCTCTCGTGCGTCAGTCCGTAGCGACGCAAAAAATGCTCGTCGAAAAAATGACCGAACGGTCCGTGTCCCACGTCGTGCAACAATCCCGCCAGCCGCGCCAGCGACGCAACGTACGCGCGGCTGGGAACGTCCGGGCAAACCTCGGCCAGCGAGTCGTAAAGCGCCTCGACCGCGCGCCCGGCCAGGTCCATCACACCCAGCACGTGTTGAAAACGGCTGTGCTCGGCCGAGGGAAAGACCCACAAGGCCGTCTGCAACTGGTGGATTTGGCGCAGGCGTTGCACCCAGGGGTGGTCGATGACC
>DASZPI010000658.1:0-2446 GCA_035550355.1 Pirellulales bacterium | reverse complement strand
CAACGAACCGCGACGAAACAGTCACGCTAGCACGTCGCGAATGGTGTGGCCGCCGTGGGCGACGTGGATCGGGCGATTCGTCAGGTCGTGCACCACGAGTTCCGGATCAACTCCGAGCAACTGGTAGATCGTCGCGACGATATCGCCGGGAGTGACCAGGTCGCTCGTGGGATACGAGGCGGTGCGGTCAGTCGCTCCGAGCACGAAGCCCGACTTCACGCCGCCACCGGCCATGAAGCAGAACCCGCACTGCGGCCAATGATCGCGTCCGGCGTACCGATTAACCTTGGGAGCACGGCCCATGTCGCCCATCGCCACGACCAGCGTGGTGTCGAGCAGGCCGCGGGCTTCGAGGTCGTCGAGCAGTGCCGTCATCATCTGATCGAGGTTGGGCAGGTTAAAGTCGCGCAGCACGCCGAAGTTGTTTTGGTGCGTGTCCCAATGACCGCCCCCTTTGCTTTCGGTGGTCAGCGTGATGAACGTCGCCCCGGCTTCGACCAGCCGCCGAGCCAAGAGCGCACACGAGCCATAGAGTGTGCGCCCGTAGCGATCGCGCACCGCAGCAGGCTCGCTCGCCAGATCGAATGCCGCACGCGCTCGATCGGAAGTCAGCAACGTGAACGCGCGGCGTTGATACTCGTTCATCACCCCTACGGCCGGCGATTGCTGGGCGCGAGCGAACTGCGAACCGACCTCGGCCAGCAAGTTGCGGCGCAGCGCCATACGATCGACGGTCAACTCGGGCTGCGGCTCGAGGATTGGCATGGTGGGCTCGCCCATCGGCGGCACCGGGTCGTAAAAGTTCGCCGGGTCGCGCTCGAGTTTCGGCTCGGCGCGGGTTATTAACGGATCGTAGCGTTCGCCCAGGTAGCCGCCGTAGGGGCCAGCGCGACGCAGCGCCTGGCTGTATCCCGGATGGGCGGGCATGCAAACGTACGGCGGCACATCGTCGCGCCCCAGGCCCATGTATTGGCACACCGAACCCATGCTCGGGTGGTCGGTCGGCTTCGAGAAGTAGTTCTCGCGATCGTTGCCCATCGTAAAACCGGTCATCAGCGCGTACGGATTGTGGCTGTTGTAGCCATGCGAGACCGTGCGGATTAGTGTCGCGCGATTCATCCAGCGGGCGAGCTTCGGCAGATGTTCGCAGATTTGTACGCCCGGCAGCGACGTGCCGATCGGCTGGAACTCGCCGCGCACCTCCTCAGGAGCGCTGGGCTTCAGGTCGAACATGTCGAGATGGCTGGGCCCGCCGAACAAGTTGAACAGCACGACCGACTGTGCGCGCGGAACAGGCCGCCGCGGCTGCTGCTCGACCGCCGCCAGCAACCTCGGCAGCGACAGGCCACCGAACAACGACAAGGCGCCGACGCGCAGCATGTCGCGCCGCGTGGAACCATCGCAAACCTTTCGAGCGCGACCCGGTACACTTAGCATGGCGGCCTCGGTCGGCTGATGGGAAAAAGCTTGGGCAGGCAAGGGGGCGAGCGCCCAAACTATATCGCATCAATGTGCGTCGATGCAATCGGAGCTGCACAGAATCAGCGGTAAGCCTCGCGGCCCATTCGACTCAGCCTAAGGCTTGTGTGCCTACGATCCGCCCGAGTTGGGCGACACTTCGACCGCGCCGCCATCCGCTCCGGGGGCAAAGACCCGCGACTGGCCGTTGGTCGACGGTTTAAGCCGGCTCGCCGGCGGGCCGATCAGCTCTTCGATTTCGCGCTCGTCGAGGACTTCGCGCTCGGCAAGCCTGGTGGCCAGCAATTCGAGCTTGTCGCGATTCGTGGCCAGCAGCTTGCTGGCCTTCTCGGCCGCCTCGTGCAGGATGCGCGAAACTTCTTCGTCGATCACCTGCGCTGTGTGCTCGCTGAACTCGCGTTGCTCGGTGATCTCGCGTCCCAAGAACGGATGTTCTTCCGCCGTGCGATATGCGACCGGGCCCAGGCGTTCGCTCATGCCCCAGTGCGTGACCATGCGGCGGGCCAATTGCGTGACCCGCTTCAGGTCGTCCTCGGCACCGGCGCTGTACTCGTTGAAGATGAGCTTCTCGGCTGCTCGACCGCCGAGCATGAACACCAGCCGCGCGTAGAGCTCGGTCTCGCCGAAACTGAGCCGGTCCTCTTCGGGCAACAACTGCGTGACGCCCAAGGCGCGGCCACGCGGGATGACCGTGACCTTGTGCACGCGATCCGAGTCAGGCAGCATCCACGCCAGCAGCGCGTGCCCGGCCTCATGGTATGCGGTTTCGAGTTTCTCTTGTTCGTTGAGCACTTCGTCGCGCTTGGGCCCCATAAGGATTTTGTCGCGCGCGACCTCAAAATCCTCCATCGTCACCTTGTCTTTGCCCTGGCGTGTGGCCCACAAAGCCGCTTCGTTCACTAGGTTGCGGATGTCGGCGCCGGTCAGGCCGACGGTGCCGCTCGCCAGGCGCTGCAGATCAACATCG
>DASZPI010000657.1:0-7608 GCA_035550355.1 Pirellulales bacterium | reverse complement strand
CGTTTAGGAAGCACCGAGCTGCTCGACGACACGAACGAGGCAGTGCCGGCGAGCCTCGACGATGCCATGTCGAGCGAGGAGCGCGATGCGTGGTTCGCTCGCTTTGCCGCCGGCGAGATCGAAGCGGCGAACCTCGGCGCGTATTACGTGCCGCAGCAGACGCTGCGCTGGTCGTAGCGGCAGGTCGCCGACGCATCAACTGCTGCGTGCGAGTCAACCGCCGCTTGCCAGGGCGACTCCCGCCAGCGCGATCACCACCATCGCTGCCGCGATTACGGATTTGACCGTCCAGCCGACCAGCCGCCCGCGAAAGGCGGCCGCTCCCACGCGCCAACTATGCGCCAGCGGCCGACCTTTCCATAGTTCGCCGCCGAGCGCCCCCAGCGCCGCTCCAACGCAGGCGCCTGCCAGCGTCCCCACGACCGGTACCGGGACCATCCCGGTGCCAACGATCGCGCCGACAATCGAGCCGGCGATTGCCAACAGTGCCGCGCGGCGGCTGCCGCCGAGTTGCTTGGCGCCCTGCGCCGCCGCCAGCGTCTCGACCAGCTCGCCGACGATGGCCAATCCCGCGAGCACGGCAACCAACGTCATGCTCAAATCCCAACGCGCGTCGTCGCGCATCAACCAGGCGTACAGCAGCGACGCGCCAACGATCAGCCAGTTTCCCGGCAGGTTCAAGATGGTCAGCGCAAGTCCGGCGAACAGCGCGACCACGTACAGCGTGATTTCAAGGGCGGTGACCATCGGCAGGTGATCGTAGCAGATGCGCCGACGTGCCGCTCACGTCGTTGTCTGGTAGACCATCGTCGCGTCGGTATCGGGAGGCTTGCGCACGACGGTCGATTCGTTCGCAGCACTCGATTCTCCCGCGTCGTCCCGGTTCGCCCACCACAGGATCGCCTCGGCGCTCGTCCAGCGCGCGGACACGGTGCAGGCGTCGAGCTCGGCGAGCAAGGCCGCGGCGTCGGCCGGGCGAACGTCGGCCGATTTCGCCAGGCAGCGCAGCACCAGCGCTTCGAATTCGGCGCTGAGCGGCTGGCCCGAGCGCGCCGACGGCGGCACCGGCTGCTCGTGCAGGTGCTTCATGCAAATGTCCATGATCGCTCCGCCTTCGAACACCGGCGTGCCGGTGAGCATGTAGTACGCGACCGCGCCGACGGCATATACGTCGCTGCGAGGATCGACCCGGTCGGGCTGCCCGATCGCCTCGGGCGACATGTACAACGGCGTACCGACCACCGTGCCGACCGTGGTCAGATTGAGCCGCTCTTCTCCGCCGCCGGCCGATTTGACCAGCCCGAAGTCGAGCACCTTCACGAAGTCGGCCAGCCCGCCGCGCCGCGTGAGAAAAATATTCGCCGGCTTCACGTCGCGATGCACGAGCCCCTGCGCGTGGGCTTCGGCCAGCGAGCCGCAAAGCTGCCGCAGGATGAACGCCACGCGCGCCTCGCCGAGCGGTCCGTGGCGTGTGACCAAATCCTCCAGGTTCATGCCGTCGAGAAATTCCATGACGTAATAGAAAATTCCCTCGGGCGTGCGGCCGTAATCGAACACGGAGACCGTGTTGGGGTGCGTCAGCGCGCTGGTCAGTTGCACCTCGCGCTCGAAGCGCATGATGGCCGACTCAGAGATTTTCTCGAAGTCGAGCAGCTTGATCGCCGTGGGTCGGCGGAGCATGGCGTGTCGCGCCTTGTACACGGTGCCCATGCCTCCGGCGCCGAGCTTTTGCTCGAGCGTGTATTGCCCCAGTTGCTTGGCGGCCAGGGTCGCCTGCTCGAGCGCTCGCTGCTGGCGGCCCATGAACAGCATCGCCCCGTAGATCGCCACCGCACAGGCGACCAACAAGGCAATCAAGGCCCAAAACGCCCGCCGCAGGCTGTACGCCGGCGCGAATGCCTCGGCGGCATCGACTTCGCAGCCGATGCCGAAATCGTAGTCGCTCAGCCACCGCCACGCTCCGACCGAGGGTACCCCGCGGCAGTCGCGATACCCGTCGGCATCGACGCCATTGCCGCCCGCAACGGCTGCGGCGGCCAAGCGCGTCAGCGGCTGCATGCCGCGGCGCACAACCGGTCGCTCGCCGGCCATCATGTTCACCCCCGGATCGCGCAGCTCGACGGTGAGAATCGAGCGCGCATCGGCCTGGTCGACGACCAGGCCCAACTGCTTCAGGTCGCTGTCGAACCGGCTTTCGCTGAGCAGCAAGCCGGAATTATCGAACGCGAACGTCTCGCCCGAGTTGCCGAACCGCACGCCTTGCAGCATGCGCGTGAACTGGTCCTCGGGGCGAATCCGCACTCCGAAAGCGGCGATCGGATTGCCGTGCTCGTCGAAGATCGGCGTGACCGCGAACATCGTGGGCAGGTTCGCGCGCAACGCGCCGCCCTCGTCGGCCAAAAGCAGCGGGCTCTGGAACGGCTTCGAGACCAGCGTCTCGCCGGCCATCGCATGATCGAAAATCTCGCGCCGATATCCTTCGAGCGACTTGCCCACCGGTGCATCGTGGTCGGCGGCCAGAACCATGCCGCCCGGCGACACAACAAAGTAACCGACGTACCCGCTGATCCGCAGCTTCGATTTCAATCGACCGCGCAGGGCCTGCTGCGCCTCGGCTTGCAGCAGCGCACGTTCGGCCTCGTCGCGGCTGCCAATGGCGAGTAACTCGCTGATCGCCGGCCGGAGTTGCTCGTCGTCGGCCAAGAGCTGCGCCGTAGTGCGCTGCTCGGCCATCCACACCCGCACGGCCGTGGCCGTGGCGTCGACGATCGCGTTCAGATCGGCAGCTCGCTGGCTGCGCACGGCGTCTTCGACCCACCAATGCACGCCGTACCCGGTGCCGCCTAACAGCAGTGCGGCAAGAATCGGCCACAGCCACAGCTGCCGGCGCAGAAATCGCCCGGTGGCTTTGATGCGCGACGAGCCGCCGACGATTTTTTCCAGCGCGCCCGATCGGCACGCGACCGCCGAGCGCGACAGCGTGGGGCCGGTCGGCGATGCAGGTTCGACTCCCGCGGGTGTCGATGGCGAAGCGGTCACGGCCGAGCTCGCAATGGTGATAACTGCCGCAGAATCTGGCAGGCAATCGCAATCGGCGCCGCTGCCGCGATTGTGAAAAACCGGCCTCAGGTCTCCTACAAGTTTAGGTCACGCCGCGGGGGCTCAGCAGGGCGCGGCCTCGCCGTGCGGATAGCGGTAATCGGCGCTCGGGTCGGTCGAAACCAGCGTCGTCGCGCCGCTGTCGACCCGGTAGGCGTACAGTTGGCCTTTGCCGGTGGTGTTCGCGTGATAAATCACCGCTGCCTCGCCGTCGATCCAGCGCGGATAGGCGTACCAGGCTTCCTCGCCGTCCTTGTTGGCGATCGGCCGAACGTTGTCGATCGTCCGCCGCTGGGCGTCGAAATCGGCAATGCACAGCGTGTGTCCCGGCTCGCGGAAGGTCGACCCGGGCAAGAACTCGAAGCAGATCTGCTTCTCGCTCGGCGAGACGCTGGCCCGGTGCAGTTGTCCCTTCTTCGCCAGCTCGCATTCGATGCGTTCGTACACCGGCTCGCCGCGCTCGTTCGGCGTGAGCAGGTACACGCCCCAGCCTTGCTTTGGATGCGCGGCGTTCACCACGATTCGGCCATCCTGCAAGCACGAATGCGCCCAGGTGTGGAACGACGCGTCGGTAATTGCCACTTCTCGACCGGGCTGATCGCCCACCTTGCCGCACATCACGTAGAACGCGCCGGTCGCGTCGTTCTTGCGACTCCAGATCGGCGTGTTCCGTCCGTCGCGCGTCCACGTGGGATTAAAGTCGGTGCGCGTGCCATCGGTCAGCAAGTGCAGACCGCTGCCGTCGACGTTCATCACGAAGATCGCGCTCTTCCACTTCACCGTGACCGGGTCGTCCTTGGTGCGGCGGAAGCAGACGAGCATGTTGCCGGTTTTCGACCACGACGGTTTGAAATCGACATGGCCGGTCGTCAACGGCCGCGTGTCGGGTTTGCCGAGCTCGCCGACCAGAATCTCTCCGTTGCGATAGTACGAAATCCTGGGACTGCTGCTGCGCGCCGTCTCGGCGGCGACGGTCGAACGCGGCGCGACGAGGTCGACGATGCTTGCCGAAGCTGCGGCGGCCGCCCCGCACTGCACGACGCGCTCGATGAACCTCCGCCGTTCCGATCGCTTGTCTTGAGCGTGCATGATCGCTGAGCTCCTTGCCATGAGGAATCAGTCTCGCGCTGCGTATCCTACCAGACCCAGCGGGCTCGCGATCGGCTCGAGGGCCTCGATCACGAATTGCATGTGCTCGTCGAGCTCGCCGCCCAGATCGGCCGCGCCCCGGGGTGATGTCGTCGCGGCTGACACTAGACGCGTTTGCGATAGAGCACATGGGGCCTCAGCTCGTGCCCTGCGGAAATCGAAGGGTGGTCGAAGTCGCTGGCCGCGTCGTGTTCGAAACCGAGACGCTCCATCAACCGTCGAGAACGGACATTCACGGCAGCCGTAAACGACACGATTTCTCGGAGCTTGAGCACCTGGAAACCGTAGTCGAGCGTTTGCAGGGCGCCTCGATACGCGATGCCCCGACCCCAGTACTCGTGGCGAAGTCGCCAGCCCGCTTCGACGCACGGCATGAAAGGGGCTTGGAAATTGGGAACGGCAAGCCCCACGAAGCCTGCAAACGCGCCGTTCACATCCAGCGCCCACAGTCCCCAACCACGTTCCTCGATCAAGGCACGCTGACGAGCCAGCGAAGCTGCGGTTTGTTCGCGGCTCAGCGGCGCAGGGAAGTAGCGCATCACCTCCGGGTCGGCATTCATGCTCGCATACGGGGCCAGATCGGACTCGCGCCATTGCCGAAGAGAGACGTGTTCCATTGGCCGATCGCAATCGCTCAGTTGCCCGCTTCGACTGAGTGACTTGGAAGTGTAGCCGATACCGGCCCGTGCATGCGATTGAAGCGCCGTGAACCTCACGTGCGCGCCATCCAGGCAGTTTGCTTACGGAACGATCGCGCCGCGCCAACCGCGGTGCCATTGCTCGGTGAGCTGGGCGAGAATCTGCGCCTGTTGCGGGTCGGCGGCAATGTTGACGTTCTCCTGCGGATCGGTCTGTTCATCGTACAGCTCGACCGCGAACACTTCCGAAGGCTGCTCGCGCTCAACCCACCGCGTCAGGCGGTAGCGGTCGGTGCGCATCGAATAGCCCATGAGCTGACGCCCTTCGACCGGCCGCGGGTACTGGCTGAACGCCCCCGACTTCACCGATCGCGCTGGATCGAGCAGCACCGGCTTCAGGCTGGTACCTTCCAGATGGCTGGGCAGCGGCAGGCCGCACAGCTCGGCGAGCGTCGGGTAGATGTCGACGAATTCGGCGAGCGACTCGGTCGTGCTGCCGGCCGTTCGCAAGCCGGGCGCCGCGATCAACAGCGGCGCGTTCGTATCGTTTTCCACGTTGCTGTGCTTGCACCAGGCGCCATGCTCGCCGAGCTTCCAACCGTGATCGCCCCAGACCACCACGATGGTGCTGTCGGTCAACCCCAGGCGATCGAGCTCGTCGAGCACGCGGCCGATTTGAGCATCCAGGTAGCTGATCGCCGCGTAGTAGCCGTGCTTGAGCTGCCGGGCGAGATCGTCGGGGATGGGCCCCGTCGGAATGCCATGGTAGGTGCGCAGCTCGCTGCCCGGCGGCACGGCATAGCTGGGCGCACCCTTGGGCGGGAACGGGTTCGGCGCGAGTTCGATCTTCGCCGGGTCGTACAGGTCCCAATACTTCTGCGGCGACACGAACGGCAAGTGCGGTCGAATGAAGCCGACACCCAGCCAGAACGGCTGATCTTGCTGGGCGCACTCGGCGAGCGCCTCGACGGCCATATCGGCCAAGGCGCCATCGTGGAACGTGTTGTCGGGTACGTCGGAGCTTTCGAACGCGGGCCCGTAGTTGCGCGCCTTGCCGGCGGGCTTTTTCTGCGGGGCGGCTTCGAACGCTGCGATCCGTGCTTGCAGGATCGCCTGGCTTTCCGGGCGGCCGTAAACGCCGTGCCGCGTCTTGGGCCCGGTCCACGGCACCGACCAGGAAGGCGGATCGTCGAACCCGCCGTGAAAAATCTTGCCCATGCCCTGGACGAAATACCCGTGCTGCTTGAACAACTGGGGCAGCGTCACCACGTCAGGCAGCGCTTTGCGAAAATGCGTCTCGAGGTCGTACACCTTCGTCGTGTCGGGCCGCGTGCCGGTCAGCAGGCTCGATCGCGACGGCGAGCACACCGCTTGCTGGCAGTAAGCGCGGCGGAAGGTGACGCCGCGCGCCGCAATGCGGCTGAGATTCGGCGAATGCACGTACTGCTTGCCATACGCCGCGAACTCGGGACGCAAGTCATCGACCGCGATGAACAGCACGTTTGGTTTGCGAGCCGCCTGCGGCGCATCGCCCGAGAGGGCCACATGCCACGGCAAGGGCAACCAGACGATAAGGACGAACAAAGCAGCGAGCGTTGGCTTCATGAGCTAGTGATCGACGGGCATGGGGATCGCAACAACGAAGCGTCGCCGCGCGTTCTGCTTTGCCCGGTAACGGTCTGCGCGAGTAGCGAGCTACCGCGCGCGTGACCGGGGCTGGCGTGTACGCGAGCCGTGCCGTATGCCGGCTTGCCGCAGGAAGGGTGGCTGAAGGGACTTGAACCCTCGACCCCCAGATCCACAGGTCAATGCCCTCGGTGAACGGTGTTGGGCCGGTACAGGAACGGCACAAAAAGGTCGCGTTTCTGCGGGTTTCACTATGGATTCCGCGGTACTCCGTATTCTACCGGTGTGGGGTTGGTATTGCCAACACTGCTACCAAATTGTTGACGGCGGCGGCAGTGGTAACATATCGGCGTACTGCAATCAGATTCGCATCGCCGAGCGCCCATCAATGACGCGTGATTTTTTCGCGGAGCAGGCTGACCATTCGGAAGTAAAGAGCGCGATCGTCGCCACCTACTTCCGGCACTGGGCGAAGGTCATCACTGGCTATCTAAAGAGGCAGCGGAAACCGACGACGATCCAATATATCGATCTCTTCGCCGGCCCAGGCCGTTACAAAGACGGGTCGAAATCAACGCCGCTGCTGATCCTGGAAGCGGCGATCAAAGACCCGTTGCTGCGGGACAACCTCGTAACGTCGTTCAACGATGTCGAGCCGGCATCGACAAGTTCGTTGGTCGCGGAAATCAAGAAGCTGCCAGGAATCGAGAGACTCAAGTACGCGCCGGATGTCAGCACGGAAGAGGTGGGCGAGAACATCGTGAAGATGTTCGAGTCGGTGCGACTGATTCCGACGCTGTTCTTCGTCGATCCCTGGGGCTACAAGGGGCTGTCTCTGCGGCTCATCAATTCGGTCCTGAAGGACTGGGCTTGCGAGTGCATTTTTTTCTTCAACTATGGCCGCATCAACGCTGGGCTGTCGAACGAGTTGGTGAAGACGCACATGCACGCGCTCTTCGGACCCGAGCGTGGCGAGGCGCTTCGTGTCCGGCTTGAACCGATGTCGCCCGAGGAGCGGGAACTGACGATCGTCGAGGAGATTTGCGAGGCGTTGATCGAACTGGGAGGTAAGTATACCCTGCCGTTCGTCTTCAAG
>DASZPI010000656.1:0-3569 GCA_035550355.1 Pirellulales bacterium | reverse complement strand
GGCCGATCTGGAGATTACGAATCTAGCCGGCACCAATCTGCAAGGTGCTATTGTGCGCGGGGCGAATTTTGCCGCAACGAACCTGACTCCGGGACAGTTGTATTCGACCGCCAGTTATCAGAGCCACGATCTCAGCCGAATTGCACTTTTAGGGATCGATCTGAGCAACTGGTGTCTTGGCTCGCAGTTCAAGTGGAATTGCGGGGGCTGATTTTGTGAGAGACTTCCAACCGATTTGGCTTCCTTCAAGCGAACAGCAGAAGAGGCTAGCCGGGGTCCAGGGGCGGCGATAGGCGCCCTGGTCGGCGAACGGATTCGCCGAAATGCCTCGCAATGCGTGCTTCGACCGTACCTTGCCGTGTTGCCTAAATTTTCAACGTAGCTTGTACAGCCGACGGTACGTACTGGTTGCCTCGATGACGCGACGGAACGGCTGGAACCCGTTGCAATTCTGCTGGATCTTGTCCGACTCGGAGCAGCCGGGGGCTGACGCTCGTGTTCATGGACGCAGTAGCCGCGCCCGTTCCGCTGCGGCAACGGCAGAACATCGGTGACCTGATCCTCGGGCTTGTTGCCTACGATCGTGCCGGTGAGGACCGTCGTACCCTATGCAGGAGGTCATCCTTCCTGGAACGCTTGAAAAGCTCAAGGTACGTCTGTGCGAGCTCGCCCAGGCGGACGCGTCTGGGAATCGCGACTCCTCTCGCGTGAGCATCAAGCAGGCGGAGCTGAGCCGTGTCCAACGCGAGATGGCGACTGTGCAGCGGAACTTGGCCTTAGCCAGTTCCGAGGACCAGTATCGGGCGGTGGCCGTGGTGTTCGACGAGCTCAAGGCGAGCGAAGCGAAGCTGCAGAACGAGCTAGCCCAGCTGCAGGCCACTGCACAGCCCAGCTACGACGTGGATCGCGCGGTCGAGGCCGCGATGTCGCAGCTGGACACACTGCCCGAGCTGCTGGCCACGGCCGACAACCTGCAGGCGGTCACCGCCGCGCTGCAGCTGGTCAACCTGCGGGTGTTCCTGAAGTTCAAAAAGGTGCAGGCAGGTAAGCGTCAGCTCAACAAGCTAGCATACGGCGCGGTGACCTTCGGCAACGATCCCGCGCCCGTGCAGTTGTACTCCGGCCCCACAGGGCGCCGGGCGTTGATGAACACGGCGGCGCACAACGCCGTCGACCCGGGCGGGAACGGTTCCCTCCCGGTCCGTTGTAGTTCCGGACGGGAGGGTAACTCGTTAGGAAATGCCAATCGGGGCGACAGGATTTGAACTTGCGACCTCTACGTCCCGAAAACTCTCCGCCGCATCGCAGAATAGTCCGGAATCGCCGCAGAAAACAACGATATTAGCCTTCAGCGGTGGCATTGCAACTTATTGCAGCGCGTTTCAATATCTCTCGGGGAAATGGGGTATTTTCCGGGACGGCAGCGCACCAAAACGGTAATCGCGCCGGCGTAGACGTTAGCCAAGTTTCATTCACGTGAATGAATCATGCTCCACCTCCCCTCGGCTTATCCTCCAGACGTCGCTGCCTATCGTTCGTCGGGCACTGCCTTGCTCACCTTGCCATTCTCGACACGCATAGTTGCGGCCGCGGGCAAATCGGGATTCTCCTGCTGGACGTAGGCCATCAGCGCTTCCAGATCCTCTTTGATAGGTGTTCGTGGCTCCGCCGTCGCAATTGGCTTCGATCGGGGCACGGGCACGCCGTCAAGCATTGCCTGCTCATGCGCTACTTTCCATGGGGGCCCCAGTTGTGCACCGCGATGTACAAATACTTTGCGTGCACCTCGTCAACACCTCCACACCTGCATGCGAAATAAAACATCCTGTGCACATCGTCTGACGGTTCGGTCCTGTTGACGCAAGCGACATCGTGGACGATTGACGCGTTTCGGTATTTGCCTTCATACGGCCCGCCGACGAGGGTCCAAAATGCTCGCGAGATCGAGGCACCGTCAATGACTGACCTAGCGGGCGCGACCCATGCCTTTTGGTACGGGTCAACGTAGGTGAAATCGTGCTTGAGGCGCATCGTCCTGCCATCATCGAGCCACGCAGGATCAGCTGCCCCGACGAAGCGGCCGTAAATGTTGACTGGTAACACAGGGTCGACGTCGAATTTGGCGCGACCTACCCAGCCGGTCACAAATGCGAGCCGTGCAACTGCCAATGGCCCCCTCCCGAATTCAGTATCAGGTATAGGGGGGAGAATCGGGAGGGAGTCAATCCCGATGAAGCGTGTCAAGCAAAGCTCCTCCATCGTAATGCGAGTTAAGGCACCCGGAACTAAGGTCCTAACGAAGTTGTTACGCATTTGGCTTCGCTTGCTTTGCGGCACTCAATCCAGTCGCCTATGATCGAGCACGCACCGTTTCGATCTCCACAGCGGGTGCAAGACATGGGGGGGACGTTCAGCAGTAGCCGATCGCGGCGGCGTTTCGCGCGATATGTCGCTGGAACGCTGCTGGCGCTCGCGCTTGGCTGTGCCAGCGTGCTCGAAGCCGCCAACGCGCCAAAGGCGCCCGCGCGGCGGCTGCCCAAGGAGCAGGTCGATTTCTTCGAGCAGAAGATTCGGCCGGTGCTCATTCACAAGTGCTACGAGTGCCACTCGGGCGATCCCGAGAAGGCCAAGGGACACTTCGTGCTCGACACGCGCGCCGGTCTGCGCAAGGGCGGCGAGTCGGGCGTCGTGATTCATCCCGGCGACCCCGATCACAGCCCGCTGATCGAAGCCATTCGATACGAAGAGCTGCAGATGCCGCCCAAGGCGAAGCTCGCCGACGAGGTGATCGAAGACTTCGTGCATTGGGTAAAAATGGGCGCGCCCGATCCGCGTATTGGCGCGGCAGCGAATCCGAAGCGGAAAATCAATTTTGCCGAAGCAAAGCACTTTTGGGCGTTCCAGCCGCCCAAGGCGTCACCGCCGCCTGTGGTGAAAGACGCGGCCTGGCCTAAAACCGATGTCGACCGATTCGTCCTCGCTCGTCTCGAGCAGTCGGGACTTCGGCCGGTTGCCGATGCCGACAAGCCGGCGCTTCTGCGGCGTGTGACCTTCGACCTGACAGGCTTACCGCCGACGCCCGAAGAAATCGACGCATTTGTCGGCGATCACAGCCCAGAAGCCCTCAGCTCGGTAGTCGATCGGCTGCTGGCCTCCCCCCGCTTCGGCGAGCATTGGGGGCGGCATTGGCTAGACGTGGTGCGGTACGGCGAATCGACCGGCAAGGACCGCAACATTCCGTACCGCTTTGCTTGGCGCTATCGCGACTACGTGATCGACGCGTTCAATGACGACAAACATTTCAACCGGTTCATTGTCGAGCAGATCGCTGGCGACTTGGTGCCGGGATTCGATCAGAAAGAACCCGCTGAGCGCGATCGGTTGTTGATCGCCACGGGCATGCTGGCCTTGGGTCCCAAGGGCGTGAATGTCGATCGCGAGCAGTTCCGGATGGACGAGGCTGACGACCAGATCGACGTGACGACACGCGCGTTTATGGGCTTGACCGTTGCGTGTGCTCGGTGTCACGACCATAAGTTCGATCCGATTCCCACGACCGATTACTACGC
>DASZPI010000655.1:0-2092 GCA_035550355.1 Pirellulales bacterium | reverse complement strand
GCAGCGCGAGGACGGCTCCTGGCCGATGGTATCCCGCCCCACAAAGCCCGGCGGCGAAGGATCGACGAGCCTGATCCCGATCACCGGCGCCGGGAGCGCCTGGGGTGTGCTGGGATTGGTGCGAAGCGCCGGTCCGGTTCGAGCTCCATGAAGATCCGCGTGGGTCGCGCTCGTGGGCTTATGCGTCGCGGGCCTGCTCCTCCGGCGAAGGACCGACACGCCCGCTGCCGATCGGCGGCGCGGTTAGCGCCGATGGCGTGCCGAACATCGCGCGTGACCGTGTTGTGTGGTTCGCTTCAGTGCGCTCCGGCGGCCGCATCGCCTCCGAACAGACGGTCGACGCGACGCTTATGAACGTTGTCGGCATTGCCAGCGACGATCTCACCGCCGACAATCCAACCTACCAGCCGCTGTGTATTATTCGAGCAGATGAATTCGCCCGACGGCCGGAAGGCTACCCACGTGTCGGCCCATTGACGTGCCGGATCGGCGGGCACCATGCACCAGGTGGCCAGCAGTTGCATGCGCGCGACGTCCCACATTTTGATCGCTCCCTCGCTCCCCGCACTGACCAGTCGACCGTCAGCCAAGAAGGCCGCTGCCGTTGCCGGATGCTCGTGGCCGCGCAGTTCGCCTTTCAAATCGCCGGTGGACGTATCGAAAACGGCAATGTCCTTGCCATGACCGCCACAGACAACGAGACGGCTATCCGCCGAGAAGGCAACATAGCCTGGCATTTTGTCCAAGTAGTCGCCGGCAGCTTTCAAAATGCGGCCATCGCCCTTCGAACGCAGGTCCCAAAGTTCGAGACCCTGTGATCGCAACCCCGCCGCCAGCAGCGCGCCGTCGGGCGAAAAGGCGAGCGCGTGGAGTGGCGACTGACTTTTCATCTCACGACGCGTTTCACCACTGCGCAGATCGAGCAATCGGATGTGCCCTGCGTCCAGGGCGACGGCCAATAGATTGCCATCGCCGGAATACGCGACGGCCTCGATCGGATTGTCGAATCCATGGCTGCTCACGGTGTTGCTTTGCGCTACATTCCAGACCGTTAGTTTGCCCTGGGCATCACCCGCCGCGATGGCCGTTCCATCGGGCGAAATATCGAACGTCGTAATTACGCTCGTTTGGCGGGCGAGCTCGCGCACCGGTTTTCCCCGGTCGGTCTCCCACAGCGATATCGTAGCCCCGGCTTCGCGACTCCAGCCTGCAACCGCGAGCTGCCGCGAATCCGGCAAAAAATCGATGGCGTCCACCTGCATGGCCGGCAGTTGCAGAGACGTGATCAGCCGCCCGTTCTCGGCCGACCACACCTTCACCTCGCTCGCCGCGATTCGTGACGCTGTCGCCTCGTCGTCCAAAATCTGCTTCCATCCTGAGTTGGCCGGCTCGCTCTTGGACGCGGGGATGTTGACAAAGCGATTTTCGATCGTGGCGGTGGCGAAACGCTTGCCGTCTTTTGACGCAGCGACGGCGGAAAAGCCTGTCATAAAGCCGGGCATACGGTGAACCAGCTTGCCCGTACTCCTCTCCAGCAGGTCGACCGTTCGGTCTTTTCCGCCACAGGCAAGCAGCGTTCGATCGGGCGAGAGCGCCACCGCCAGGATTTCGTCGCTCATCGAGGCAATGGACCGATGACGAACACGCCCTGATTGAAAAGTGATCTCCCACAGCTCTCGGCCCACCGCCGTGAGCACGGTCTCCGAATCGACGAACACGATCGGCCCCGCGACGGCGCCACCCAAGTCGACCTTTTGTGCCGTGCCCTCTGCGAGGTTCCATATCCACATCGCAGCCACGGAGGTTTGATCAACGAGCGATCTCTTGCCCCGTCCCGTCGCCACGACGTGTCGTCCGTCGGGCGACAGAGCGATCGACACAAGCGGCAGCTGCGCACCGGTCAATGTCGCCTGCAAGGTTCCCCCGGGCAGGCTCCAGAGTCGCACCTTTTTGTCGTCGGCCGCCGTGGCAAGTCGTTTTCCGTCGGCGGAAATTGCCAGGCTCTTCACGCCTTTGGCGGGCTCGTCGAGCGTTCGTAGGACCTTGCCGGTCGCGGCGTCTCGCAGCACGACATGGTCAGGAGCTGTAATCA
>DASZPI010000654.1:0-4272 GCA_035550355.1 Pirellulales bacterium | reverse complement strand
CAAAAGCTTTCGCCCGAGAAGCAGGTCGCCGCGGTCGCCGAAAAGCTGCAAGAGTTGAATTTCGGTTTCGACGGCAAGCTGACGCCAACCATCACCGACGGCGAGGTAACCGGGCTGGGCATACGCAGCGATCGCATTGTCGATCTTTCGCCCGTCCGAGCGCTCGCCGCGCTCAAGAACCTGGACTGTCGTCCTCCGCAAACCGGCACACGCGGCAACCTGTCGGACCTGTCGCCGCTGGCGGGTCTACGGCTGGCGGTGCTGTCGGTCCCCAACACCTCGGTCGCCGATCTATCGCCGCTGAAGGGGATGCCGCTGGAAGCGCTGTACTTCAGCGGCACGCCGGTCGAAAGCCTCGCTCCTTTGAACGGAATGAAGCTCGCGCACCTGTCGTGCAACGGCACGCGGATCGCCGACCTGGCGCCGCTGCGCGGAATGCCGCTGACGACCTTGAACTTCACCGATTGCCCGCGATTGTCGAGCCTGGCGCCGCTCGAAGGCATGCCGTTGCACTCGCTGGCGTGCCCGCTGACGGCGGTCGTCGACCTCGCGCCGCTTAAGGGCATGAGCCTCCGCGAACTGTCGTTCACGCCGGGCAACATTGTTTCCGGCATCAACGTAATCCGCCAAATGGAAACGTTGGATCGCATCAGCGCCACCCCGCGCATGACCGACGGCATGTCGTCGGCCGAGTTTTGGAAGCGCTACGACGCCGGCGAATTCGGCAAGCCGAGCGCAAGCGCAGCCACGGCGGGCTACGCGCTCGACTTCAGCCCCGAGCGCAAAAGCTACGTCGAAGTGCCCAAGTGGAAATACGACGGCAGCACGCCGCTGACGATCGAGGCCTGGGTGACCGCTCGCCGCGACAAACTAACCGGGATGTCGATCGTCAACGACAACCATGACTCGAAGACCTGGGCGTCGCTTCTGGTTGGTTCAACGGGAAAATGGCGATTTGCCTACACACCGACGGAGATGGTCGAGTCCAGTGCGCTGGTCCAGCGGAACCGACGACATCTGGCCGGAGTGTTTGATGGCCAGGAGCTTTCTCTCTACGTCGACGGCGTGCGTCAGAATCAAACCAAGAGCGTCAACGCGCCGGCTGACCTGACCGCACTCGATTTTAGGATCGGAGCGAAGCCGCGGAACACGCCCGCAGAATATGTCTCGTTCTTCGACGGCACGATCGACGAACTGCGGATCTCATCGGTCGCGCGCTACACCAACGACTTCACGCCGCAGGCGCGTTTCGAGCCGGACGACCAGACCGAGTTGCTCTACCACTTCGACGAAGGCAGCGGCACGGTCGCGAAAGACTCGTCCTCGCACCACCGCGACGGCAAGATCAGCGGCGCGACGTGGGTGGCGGGTGGCACAGCCGGCACAACGGACGAAGCGGACCGGCGACTTGCCGAGTGGACCCGCAATGTCGCCAAAGGCTGGGTCAAGATCGAGCAAAACGGAGTCGTACAGCTGGTCGGATCGCAGGGAGCCGCCTTACCGACCGCCGCGTATCGCGTCCTCGACGTCGACGTGCATACGAAAAATGTGACCGATGACGATTTGCCGATTTTCTACGGCACCTCGATCAGCAAGGTGAACCTCGTCGGGACGAAAGTCACCGCGGCCGGAGTGGCCAAGCTGCAGCAGGCGTTGCCCAATTGCAACATCATCTGGCACGGCGCTCAGGGCTCGTCCGCCGGCTTCGCGCTCGACTTCAGCCCCGAGCGCAAAAGCTACGTCGAAGTGCCCGAATGGAAATACGACGGCGGCACGCCGCTCACGGTCGAGGCCTGGGTGACGCCGCGATCGTTGCCAACCACCGACGGAGTGGCGGCGGTCAACGTCCTGACGAACCGATCGTCGGGCGGTTTTGTGTTGGGGTTGAGCACCACCAGTCAGCAATGGTTGTTTTCGATCGAAGGCAACAATGGCATCAAGGGGATCCAATCGAAAAAGGCGCAAGCAGGGAAGCAGGTGCACCTGGCGGGTGTTTTCGCCGACGGACGGAAGCGATTGTACCTCGACGGTATTCTGGCCGGCGACGACAGCGTTGAATTGCCATTCAAGCCATCAGGTCGGGAGGTAACGATCGGTTCCGGAGCCGCGAACGGCTATTTCGACGGCACGATCGACGAGGTGCGCATCTCGAGTGTCGCGCGCTACAGCAACGACTTCACGCCGCAGGCGCGTTTCGAGCCGGACGACCAGACCGAGTTGCTCTACCACTTCGACGAAGGCAGCGGCACGGTCGCGAAAGACTCGTCGTCGCACCACCGCGACGGCAAGATCAGCGGCGCGACGTGGGCGAGCGCGGCGGCGCAGGCGCCGCCGGAGTTGCCACAGCAGTTCATCAACGCAGCTGATAAAGGGGCGGTCGATCTGGTTTTCTTCGGCGACGGTTTTATCCAACGCTGGGGCTCCGATGGCAAAACAAGTTGGGACAAGTTTTTCGCCCCGCACAAAACGGTCAATCTGGGCCTGGGCGGAATGACCGTCGAACGACTCGATGCAATCCTAGCGCAATGGCGGGTCGGTACACTCGATCCCAAGCTGCTCATTCTCCAAATCAGTAACGATGCCCATGCGCATCGAGAGAACTTCGCCGTTCCTTACGGTCAACTCCTTCAGCAGCTGCGCGCACTGTTCCCGCGCGCCAAGATCGTCGTCTGCGGTTCGTACCCGACCTTCGATAAATCGAACTCGCCCAAGAGCAATGATCTCCGTCAAGCGAACGAATCACTGCGTACGCTGGCCGATGATCGCATGGTTTTCTACCTCGATCTTTGGCCGGCGCTGCTCGACGCCCAAGGCAACCTGCCGGCCGATGTTCGGCCAACAGAAAACAAGATCACGCCGCTCGGCTACCAGCGCTGGGCCGAAGCGCTCGAGCCGCTGCTGACACGGCTGCTCGCCACGTCCGCACCACCGGTCGACAGAGCCGGCTTCGCGCTCGACTTCAGCCCCGAGCGCAAGAGCTACATCAAAGTGCCCGATTGGAAATACGACGGCAGCACGCCGGTCACGCTCGAAGCGTGGATTGTATTGCCGCGGGATGATGACAAATCCCATTACGCATTGCTGTCTGACTTTGATAATGCAGGGATTGGCATCGCACATACACCCTTCGGTCCAGAGAACGTCGCACGATGGAGATTTTCTTTGTACGACCGGAAGGGCTACCAGCGGACACAGGCCAAAGCTCTGTTACCAGAAAAGCGCCCGGTTCATCTTGCTGGGGTGTACGACGGCAAGCGAGAGTCGCGTTTTTATGTTGACGGAAATCTGCAACAAAGCGCTGTGGTCGATGGTTTCACACCGTCGGCGTCGCCGTTCTTGATCGGCGCCGATCCCCAAGGTTCAACGGATCGATTCCAACACTTCCGCGGCACGATCGACGAGGTGCGCATCTCGAGTGTCGCGCGCTACAGCGGCGACTTCACGCCGCAGTCGCGGTTCGAGCCGGACGACCAGACCGAAGTGCTGTACCACTTCGACGAAGGCAGCGGCACGGTGGCGCGCGATGCTTCGTCGCACCACCGCGACGGCAAGATCAGCGGCGCGACCTGGGTGGCTGCCGTTCTCCCCACGCCCCTTGCGGGAGCGGGAGCCGGGCAGACCGAGTTGCTCACCTCGGCCGACTACGCCTGGAGCGAGCCGCTTAAAGTAGCCACGCCGCGCAACAGCTGCTGCATCTCGGGCGACGGGCTGTCGCTGGTGTCGATCGCGTATACCACGACGGGCGATCAAACGGCGAAGAAGAACGATCTCTGGATCAGCCAGCGGGCAAGCATCGACGCCCCGTTCCCGTCGGCAGTTAATCTGGGCAACGTGCTGAACTCCGCTGGCGAAGACAGCAGCCCGAGCTTGTCGGCCGACGGGCTGACGCTGATCTTTGCCTCGGATCGGCCGGGAGGCTCTGGCGGCTTGACTGACCTGTGGATGGCCACGCGCCGCACGCCCGCCGATTCGTTTGCCGCGCCGGTGTCACTGCCGCTGCCGATCAACTCGTCGAACACCGAATACGGCGCAGCGCTCTCGGCCGACGGCCTGACGCTGGTGATTAGTTCGCAGCGCGCCGGAGGCCTGGGGGCGGCCGACCTGTGGCAAAGCCGTCGCCGCGATTCGAACTCGGCTTGGAGCGAGCCGGTGAACCTGGGCCCCGCCGTGAACAGCCCGCAGCAGGAAGGCCGACCGTGGCTCTCGGGCGACGGGCGCGTGCTGATCTTTCCGACCTACGAACAAACGAAGGACGACGCGGGCCGGCTGAAG
>DASZPI010000653.1:0-1653 GCA_035550355.1 Pirellulales bacterium | reverse complement strand
GATCGGCACGGTGATGACGGTGCTGGTGATCCTGGGCGGCGACAACAAGGAAGGCGTGCTCGAAGTCTCGTGGGTCGACTGGTCGAGCTTGTGGAAGGTGTTTCTCGGCATGCTCGGCGCGGGCTGGCTCGCGTCGTTGGTCGGACTGGTGAAGCTCGATCGCGCAAGGCAAATCGAACGCGCCGCGCTGGCGGTCGTGGTGGTCGGTTTGGGCGCGCTGCTGGCCGTGCTGTTGTACCAGGGCGAAGCGGCCCGCTTGAGCGACTCGGCGATGCGCATCCTCTGGCAGTTGATGAAGGGCTCGATGGCCGCGCTGGTGCTGCTGGCTGGTTGTGCGATGGTATTCAAAAAGCGCGCCGGCGTGGTGCTGCTGCATGCCGGCGTCGGACTGATGATGATCAACGAGTTGGTCGTCTACTCGCTGCATGTCGAATCGCAGATGCAGATCGAGGAAGGCCAAACCGTTAATTACACGCAGGACACCCGCCACCTGGAGCTGGCGATTGTCGATCCGAGTCCTGCCGACTACGACGACGTGACGGTAGTGCCGATCGACGATACGCCCAACGGCGGCGAAAGCTGGAGCGATCACCTGGGCCATGCCCTTCGATCGCTGGGCCGCACGATTGCGGGTCGGCCCGAGCCGCAGGCGCTCAAGGCCGGCGAGCAGACCGACGACGCGCGTCTGCCTTGCGACGTGCAACTGCTGCAGTTCTTTCCCAATAGCGATCTGCGCGAGCTGAAGAAAGGCGAGAAGCCCCAGGCCACGGTGGGCGAAGGGGTGAACTTCGCCGTCGTCGAGCGCCGTCCCGGCAGCGGCACCGACATGGGCGGCGAGATCGATCTGGCGTCGGCCTACGTGAAGCTCATCCCGCGCGACAAGAGCGCCGAGCCGCAGACCTTGCTGCTCAGCCAGCTATTTACGCTCCGCAATCTTCCGCAATCGGTCGACCTTGGCGGCAAGCAGTACAACGTGTTTCTGCGATTCGAGCGAATCAATAAGCCGTACGCGATCCGCTTGAACGACGTGAGCCAGACCACCTACCTGGGCACGAGCACGCCGCGCGATTATTCGTCGATCCTGCACATTATCGATCAGCAGCTTGGCATCGACCGTGATAACGTCCGCGTGTGGATGAACAACCCGCTCCGCTTTGCTGGCGATACGTTCTACCAGTCGGGATATCACCGCGATCCAGTGACCGGCAAAGAGGGAACGACGCTGCAAGTTGTCTCGAACACCGGTTGGATGATTCCTTACGTGGCAGTGACGATCGTTTCGGTGGGCATGCTCGCGCATTTCCTGCTTACGTTGTCGCGGTTTCTGGCCCGTCGGCGTGAGGCAGTCGAGGGCGTGCGCGTTGCCCCGGCCGCAAGGAAGCGGGGTGCGGCAACCGCTGGCATCGAACCAGTATCGTGGACTGCCCGGCTGTTGCCGTGGGCCGTGGTCGCGTTGTTCGCGGGCATGATGCTCAGCCGCGTTCGCATGCCCGTGGCGCCGGCGGGAACGATGGACCTCAATGCCTTCGGCGCCTTGCCGCTGGCGTACGAAGGACGCGTGAAGCCGTTCGATACGTTGGCTCGCACCTCGCTGCGCGCGATTTCGGGACGTGAGACGTTCAGCGATCCGCCAGCGAACGAGAAGCATGACAA